>JBEIKN010000041.1:0-10812 GCA_040379725.1 Flavobacteriales bacterium | reverse complement strand
ACATGTTTGCAAAAGATTCAATGAATTATGTGCCTAATGAATGGTTTTATAAACCTTTCCAAAAGAAGGGGGCCGTTGATTTTTTTCAAGCCAGAGCTTATGTCACTTTTAGCGCAGCTAAGCATTACATCAAAATGCAATTTGGGCACGATAAACATAAAATTGGCAATGGCTACAGATCATTGATTTTAAGTGATTTTGCGCCGCAATATTTATTTTTTAAAATCAATACAGACGTCAAACGATTTCATTATCAAAATTTATTTACCCAATTTATAGATAGAGGTCAGGTTCAAGGAAATACTTTATACCCAAAGAAATTTGGGGCTTTTCATCGTTTGAGTTTTGACATCAGACAGAATTTGCAAATTGGTGTCAATGAGATGATAATGTTTGATCGTTCTGACTCAAGTTTGCGCAATCAATTTGATCTCAATTATTTAAACCCTGTGATATTTTACCGAGCTGTAGAATCCAGTATGGGCAGTAAAGACAATAGTTTAATGGCAATGGATGCACAATGGACAGTGTTACATCGCTATCAATTGTATGGTCAGTTTGTATTAGATGAATTCAAACTGGATTACATTAAAAATCAACCCAATTGGTGGGCCAATAAATATGCTTATCAAATTGGGGCCAGGGCCTTTGATCTGGCTAGAATCAAACATTTAGATGTGCTAATGGAGTATAATAGGGTGAGGCCATACACATACAGTCACGGCTTTCCTCAACAAAGCTACAGTCATTTTAATCAGGCATTGGCTCATCCATTAGGCTCAAATTTTGCAGAAGCAGTTGGACAAGTAAAATACCATTATAAAAAATGGGGGATTCAATGGACAGCCACTTATGCTAAAATGGGAAGGGATAGTTTCTTGAATGGCCGTAATTTTGGAGCCAATATTTTAAGGTCTTATGACGACCAAAGGGTCAATGATTTTTCATCCACCATGTTTATGGGTAAACTCACTCAATTGAGTATTCATGACGTGGTATTGAGCTATCAACCCAGTCAACATTTGTCTTTTGATTTTAGAGTGAATAGCCGTCAAACGAATGGTAGCACCACCATGTGGTACACATTAGGAATGCGTATCAATACAGCCTTAAGGCAATTTAACTACTAAGGTATTAGTTGTTTTTACTTGGTCTAAAACGCTGCAGGAAACCCAATAAAGGCATAACCTTTCTGGTTTGAATCCATACCTTGCCTTCGCCAGAAAAACGGCAGACCAATCCCTCGCCAGATAAGAATAATGATTTGTATCCACCTTGTCTAGAGACTTTATAACTTAATCCTTCGGTAAAGGCTACGATGTGTCCTGTGTCAACCACAAAGGCATCTTTGACATCTATTGCTATAATACCGCCGTAGCTATTAAACCATAAGTCACCTTGGCCTGATGCTTTGATTAAGAAAAAACTCTCGCCAGAGAAAAAGCCTTTCGTTACGCCTTGCCATTTGGTGTCTAAAACGATGTTTGGGTTTGAAGCCACATAAGCACTGTTTTGTAAATAAATGGTTTCATTGTTTAATTGGACGTGCTCTAAATCACCAGGGGCTGAAGGCGCAATGGTGATTTCACCACTGCCATTTTGTGCGGTAAATTCATTGATGAACAATGATTCTCCGGTTAAGAATCGACCAAGTCCACCTTTGAATTTGGTTTTCATTTGGATGTTGGTATCCATGGTTGCCATTGCAGATGCTTCTACTTTAAGGGTTTCACCCTGTGGAATCTGAACCGTTAAAAAGCTGTAATCTGGTTTATGTGAAATATCGAATTGAAATGGGGTATTCATACTCATTATCTTGGTTTAAGTTTAGGGCCTATAGATGTGCCAAAGTTTCTTTGATTATGTGATTGACACCAAACTGTGCCTTTGCCTTTGAATCGACAAACAAAGCCTTCGCCACCTAAAAATGACGATAACCAGTTGCGACCCACTTTTGAGATGTTAAATGATAGGGTAGGCTCGAATGCCACAATATGTCCAGTGTCAACAATGTAATCGCCATCAACTTCAACAGGATAGATGGCGCCATAACTGTTCACAATGACTTTACCTTGGCCATTTAAGTTGAGCCAAAATAGGCCTTCTCCAGAAAACATTGATTTCAAACCTTGCCAGTTAAAATCGATTTCTACTCCTGGTTCAGAAGCCAAATATGAACCCGATTGCACAATTAAGGCATTGTTGTTAAGTTCGTAGGTAAACATATCGCCATGCAATCCTGGCGCTAAATACAATTCGCCACCATTGGGGCCTGCAGTATAATGGTTGATGAAAAAGCTTTCACCACTGATCATACGTTTAATGCCTTTCATGATGCCGCCACTATTTTTCTTATAAGTAGTGGTTTGAATGTCCATATCATTGCTCATGGCAATCATGGCGCCACCTTCTGCAGTTAGTGCCTCGTTGGGCCCCATCTGAATTTTAGCAACTGAGTTGCCTGGTCCTAATTGAATGTCTATTTGCATGATCCTTAATTATAAATTTCTATTGATCCATTTTGCTAATCCTGAAAAACTTCTGGTTTGAAGTATCACCTTACCCTGACCAGTAATGCGCATAACAAAACCCTCGCCACTGGTAATACTGCTAATGATGTTACCGCTTAATTGGGTTTTAATTTTAAACCCTTTAGGATAGGCTACTAAGTGATCAGTGTCAACAATTAATTCGCCATTGATGGCTTTTTCAACCAATCCGCCATAAGCACCAATCATATATTTGCCTTTACCGGACATCGATAATCTGAATAAGCCTTCGCCACCAATCCAAGAATTGAAGCCTGCCCATTCTAAACCCATTTTTACGCCAGGTTCACAACAAATGAAGGCACCTGATTGTAAATACATTTTTTCCCCTTCATTGATCTCTAATAACTTAACATCACCTGGAAAGGTTTGAGTTAGGGTTAATCGCAAATTGCCTTGGGTATTGTTAGTGAAGGTATTGATAAACAGTGATTCACCACCCAGAAATTTGCGGATAAGGCCTTTAATTAAACCACCGTTTAATTTGGGTTGCATGTCCAATTCTGCATGCATGCTGGTCATGGCATCTGATTCAGTGATGATGCTCTCGCCAGGGGCTAAATCGATGTGCACGAATCCGAATGCCGGCGTACCTTGTATCGTATAGTTCATAGAATAAAAATTATTTGTTTAATGCGTTTTTTAATTTGGATTTAAACTCCTTGTAATTGATGTTTAAAGCTTTAGCCTGAGGATTTACTGGCATGGCTTTGAGGTTATTGATGCGTTCTTTTGTTGCAGGGTGAGTGCTTAAAAAAGAGGCATCACCTAAGTCCGGTGCTTCTTTGCTCATAGTGTAAAAGAAATCAATCATGCCTTGAGTCGGAATATTCGCTTGGGTTAATAGTTTGAAGCCGTTTTCGTCAGCTTCCCTTTCAAAATCTCTGCTGTATTTTAAAGAAGAAAGCGCCGCACCTGCAGTCGCAATGTCTGCTGAAACACCAGCAATGTCTCCAATCATGCCCCTGATAATAAAAAACAAACCAAAATTGCTAATAATGCCTCTCAAATGGTGCCGCTTGGTGACATGCGAAATCTCATGGGCAAGTACCCCGGCCACTTCTTCAGCAGACTGGGCTTTTTCGAGCAATCCGCTGTGAATGATAACGGCTCCACCAGGTAAAGCAAATGCGTTTAAAGATTCATCTTTTATGATGGTAAAACTAAATTTAAATTGGGTGTCATTGACGGCCTTTACCAATGGTTGAGTAATTTGGCTCAATTCAAGATTCAAGAGGCTGTCTTTAATCACTTGTTTATCTGCAATGGCGGCTTTGCGCATCTCTTCAGAGATCTTTTGTTCTTGACTGGGAGGGATGGCGCTTGCGATGCGTTCAACCATTTTGTCTTTCATCAACCATAAGCCTATTAATAAAGCGATTACAAGGCCTGAAATTACAAATGCGGATGTCCACAAACTTGTTTTTCTTTTGATCAGCTGTTTTAAAATAGGGGATAGCTCTGGGTGAGCCGCAAAGGCTACATCTTTTAAAAGGTCTTTTTGATCAGTATAAAGGGTTAGTCCAGCTTGACTAGTATGATTGAAAAACAAATACCGATTGCCAGCTCCACCAATTTGTATGTTGATGCCTGCAATGGGCATTGAATAAGCGATGCCTTCATTGTTTGTAAAGCATAAATGGTCATTTTCAATCGTGAGTTGTCCGCTGCAACGTCCATTTGATAGTTGTTCTGATAAAGCAATACCGTTATACGTCATGATTAAAACAAGGTTTTTTGACCGTCTAATTCTTCAGCAATGATTTGGGCTTCGGTTTTGATTTCTTCAACAACGGCCACTTCCTCTTCTTGCCATGCACCCACTTTTGGGCTCATTAACTTAGCAGTTTTAAACGTGTCGTAGGTAATTTTATTGCCAATAGCTTTCCAACCTTTGACTTCGATAAAATCAGCTAGTTTAATGGTCTCTGTTTTCTTTTCACCTTTAGCTGTAGTAGATTTGATTTCAACTTCAGGGTTCTCATCAGTGCTGGCTAAAATCAATTTGCTGCTAGGTCTTTCATTGATGAATAGGAATTTTTTACCTACCGTAGTGGTTTCAATTAAAAAACGCTTGGCATAATAATTACGAGAGGAAACATCGTAATGAATACAGTTGATAGGCTGCTTTTCATGGAATTTCTGAATCAAGTAAATGTCGTTGTTTTCGTAGCGATTGGTCAGTTCATTGTCAGTGAGTTCATAACTGCCATCGTTGAAAATGATCAGGATTTTGTCTTCTGAAGTGAAATTGCCGAGGTATTGTCCACGGTTGTCAACGTTAAGTCTTCCAATGTCTGCATCATACCAAATATCACGGCCCTTAAATGTGGATTTGCCTTTTTCTTTTAACTCGATTTTACGAATAGGGTGCTTGGTTAAGATATTACCCTTGGAGGATCTGCCTTTAATTTCCAATTGGCTAAAATCGTAATCAAAATACTTGATTTTAGCGCTTGCCATATTGCTTAGGTGAATACCGATTTTTTCAGCTTCACTGTTGTTGTTGGCAGAGAAATACAACATTTTGCTACCAGGTGTCTCAAGGGTAACATGATAGGCTTTATCGCGAATTACGCCCAATACATTAAAACGCTTAACATAACTTACACCTGATTTGCCATCGTAATACGCAACGTTGTATACTTTCCTTTCGTCATTTTTTCGATAGACATCAACATACAAAAGGTCTTTACCCATAAATTGTTTTTCGGACACTTTGCTCACCAGATAAGAGCCATCTTTTCGGAATGCAATGACATCATCAATGTCTGAACAATCGCAGATATAGGTGTCTTTTTTAAGGCCGTATCCAACAAATCCCTCAGCATAGTTGACGTATAACTTTTCATTAGCAACAGCTACCACATTGGTCTCGATTTTGTCGAACAATCTGATCTCTGTTTTACGCTCTTTGCCTTTGCCGTATTTTTTAATCAGGTTCTTGAAATAGTCAATAGCAAAGTCTGTTAAATTGTCAAGATTGAATTGAACTTGTTTGATTTGTTCTTCTAATCCTTTGATGTACTCATCTGCCTTAAAGGCATCGTATTTAGAAATACGTTTAATTTTGATCTCTGGTAATTTAGCAATATCCTCTTTAGTAATCTCTCTTCTTAATAGCTTCTTGAATGGTTTCATTTTTTTATCAATCATGTCAAGAATTTCTTCCCATGTCTCACATTCTTCAATGTGTCTGTAAATTTTATTTTCGATGAAGATTTTTTCGAGTGAACTAAAATGCCATTTGTTTTCCAGGTGGTTTAACTCATTTTCAAGTTCGCGTTTGAGTAACTCAACAGTGTGATCGGTTGATGTTTTTAAGATTTCATTTACGCCCAAAAACAAAGGTTTATCATCTACAATGACACAAGCATTTGGCGAAATACTGACTTCACAATCTGTAAAGGCGTATAAGGCATCAATGGTCATATCTGTACTCACGCCAGGGGCCAGTTGTACTTCTATTTCAACATCTTTAGCCGTATTGTCAATGACTTTTTTGATTTTTATTTTGCCGTTGTCATTCGCTTTTAAAATGCTTTCAATGATGCTTTCTGTAGTAGTTGCAAAGGGGATTTCTTTGATCAATACCTTTTTGCCATCAGAGGATTCAATTTTAGCTCTACATCTGATTTTTCCACCTCTGCGGCCTTCATTGTAATTGCTGAAATCGGCCATGCCACCGGTTAAGAAATCGGGTAGAATATTTGTTTTTTTGCCTTTTAAAATATCAATACTGGCTTCACAGAGTTCGATGAAATTATGGGGCATGATTTTGGTCGCTAAACCAACCGCAATACCTTCAACACCTTGAGCTAATATCAAGGGAAATTTAACTGGCAATGCTATCGGTTCACGCTTCCTGCCATCATAACTGATTTGCCAATCGGTGGTTTCCTCGTTAAAACTAATTTCTAAAGCAAACTTAGACAAGCGGGCTTCAATATACCTTGATGCAGCTGCGCTGTCACCCGTTCTAACATCTCCCCAGTTACCCTGGGTTTCAATCAATAAATCTTTTTGACCTAGGTTGACAATCGCCTCTCCAATAGCCGCATCACCATGAGGATGGTATTGCATCGCAGATCCAATAATGTTTGCCACTTTGTTGAATCGGCCATCATCCATTTCTTTCATGACATGCAGTATGCGTCTTTGTACGGGTTTTAAACCATCATACAAGTTTGGCACAGCACGTTCTAATATCACATAACTAGCATATTCCAAAAACCAGTTTTCATAGAGACCAGAAACCGGTAAAACTCCCGATCCATCTCTGTGGCCATGGTGAATGATGCCATCTATATGTTCTTCTTCGTTATGCTCCATAATTATGCTTCTTCTGTTTCAAGTTCGACAACAACTGTTTCGGTTGTTAGGTCTTTTTCAATGTATAAATTATCAATGATAAACTCCTGGCGTTCAGGGGTGTTTTTACCCATGTAGTATTTTAAGAGTTTTTCAATACTGGTTTCTTTGGTAAGAATGATAGGTTCAAGTCGCATGTCTTCGCCAATAAAACGTTCGAATTCATTAGGGGAAATTTCACCCAAACCTTTAAAACGTGTGATTTCTGGTTTATGACCTAAATGCTTGATGGCCTTTTGTTTTTCCTCTTCATTGTAACAATAAATGGTTTCTTTTTTATTCCTTACCCTAAAGAGTGGGGTTTGTAAAATGTATACATGCCCATTTCTGACCAAATCCGGGAAGAATTGTAAGAAAAAAGTCATTAAGAGCATGCGAATGTGCATGCCATCAACGTCCGCATCGGTTGCAATAACAATTCTATTGAACCTAAGGTTGTCTAACCCTTCTTCAATGTCAAGGGCGTGCTGTAATAAATTGAATTCTTCATTTTCATACACCACCTTCTTTTTCAAACCATAGCAATTAAGTGGTTTGCCTCTTAAACTGAAGACGGCTTGATGTTCGACATTTCGACTCTTGGTTATACTACCACTCGCAGAATCTCCCTCAGTGATAAAAATAGTGGTATCGAATTTTTCATCTTTGTTGTCCGTAAGGTGCATGCGGCAATCTCGCAACTTTTTGTTGTGAAGATTGGCTTTTTTAGCCCTTTGCTGCGCAAGTTTTCTCACCCCGGCCATATCTTTTCTCTCACGCTCGTTTTGAAGGATTTTCTTCAAAAGCGCTTCAGCGGTCTGTGGATTTTTGTGCAAGAAGTTGTCCATCAACTTCATTAAGTTCTCACTAACAAACGAACGCATACCTTGTCCACCTGGAGCCATTTCTGTGCTGCCAAGTTTGGTTTTTGTTTGAGATTCAAACACTGGTTCTTGAACCCTTACAGCAATGGCTGCTGAAATCGATGTTCTTACATCGGAGGCATCAAAATCTTTTTTATAAAATTCTCTGATGGTTTTCACTACCGCTTCTTTGAGGGCTGATAAATGCGTTCCCCCTTGAGTCGTATATTGACCGTTTACGAAAGAGTAATATTCTTCGCCGTATTGAGTGCCATGGGTAATGGCTACTTCAAAATCACTTTCTTTAAAATGCATAATCGGGTACAAAATGGTTTCTGTGTCCACTTTGCGCTCGAGTAAATCTTTTAACCCATTTTTTGACAAGAAATTACGCCCGTTAAATTGAAGGGTCAAACCAGAATTCAAGAAGGCATAGTTCCACATTTGCTCTTCTAAAAATTCAGGAATAAATCGGTAGTTTTTGAAAATACTATTGTCTGGTTCGAAGATGATCAATGTGCCATCTTTGCCATCTGATTTTTCTTCTTTGTAGTCTTTTTGAAGCTCACCTTTAGCGAATTCAGCCTTTTTGGTTTTGCCATCTCTGAAAGATTGCACACTAAAGAAAGCGGAAAGGGCATTGACTGCTTTTGTACCCACGCCATTCAAACCCACTGATTTTTGAAATGCGCCAGAATCGTATTTGCCGCCAGTATTGATTTTACTGACACAGTCAATCACTTTGCCGAGTGGAATGCCACGACCATAATCTCTGATTTCTACTTTATTGTCACTGATGCTGATGTCTATTTTTTTTCCATGACCCATCATGTGCTCATCAATACTGTTGTCAAGAATTTCTTTGACCAATACATAGATGCCGTCGTCTGCCGATGAACCATCGCCCAGCTTACCAATGTACATCCCCGGTCGCATACGAATATGCTCTTTCCAATCGAGAGATCTTATACTGTCTTCTGAGTAATTTACATTTTGATCTGCCATAATTTCAATAGATAGCGAAATTAATTCCATTTGATTTGCGGTTATTTACAACCTCTAATGACTTATAAACAAATTCAACTGTTTTAATGGATTATTTAACGAATATCGTTTTTTGTTATAAAAACAGATTCACAATTTTTTAAGTCATTGAAAATCAGTGTTTAAATCACTTGAAAGACTAAAAAATAGCATAAAATATAAAAGTTAATTCAAGATAGGCTTGTTTTTTGAACTTCGAAGCCTTAAATTTGCACTCCCAAAAAAGAAAAATCATGAAAACTGATATACATCCATCATCTTACCGTTTTGTAATTTTCAAAGACTTAAGCAGTGATTATTCATTCTTAACGCGTAGCTGTGTTGAAACCAAAGAAACTGCTACTTGGACTGACGGAAAAGAATACCCAATTTACAAATTGGAGATTTCTGACAAAAGCCATCCGTTCTTCACAGGTAAACAAACCTTGGTGGATACTGCAGGTAGAATTGACAAATTCCGTCAACGTTACACCAAAAAGTAATGTTTTTATACAACACATTTTAAAGTCCCAAACGGGACTTTTTTTTTATGTCTGAGTTTTTAACTTAATTTGATTTAGCAATGAATTGTATTTTATTTGATGATCAGCAAACCCAGTCTTTGTTTCCGTTAACGCTCACAAGGCCTGCGGCTCAGATGAGATGTGGTATTTTAACCTTAGCAGAAAAATGGGAGAAATACTTGAATCAGAATGTCTCATTTGCCTGTGCAGACTATTTAGCGCCAAAGTTTCCTGTTTCGCTGACATCAGACAATGTGTTTGTTAATGGACGATTGTTGCCAGATGCAGATCTCATAGAGGCTGTTACCTCTCTTCGGATGAATCAAGTATTAACGGCTGATGGATTGATACTAGCCTACCGATCTGAAACTTCGGAACAGAGCAGTGATTCTGAAACGATATTGTATGCTAAGCCTTATCATATCATTCATAAAGTTCATGACATATTTACCCTAAACCATTTAGCCATTGAAGCTGATTTTAAATTACTAACTGCTAATAGGCAATCAGCAACATTGTCTGCAACCAATACGGTTATAGGCAATCATCCAATCTTTGTTGAAGAAGGTGCGGTGATTGAAGCCGCTGTGTTAAATGCCAAAGAAGGTTGCATATACATTGGTAAGGATGCTGAAGTGATGGAAGGTGCTATGATCAGAGGCCCCTTTGCGCTGTGCGAGCATGCGACGGTTAAAATGGGGGCTAAAATATACACTGGAACAACCATTGGGCCTCATTGTAAGGTGGGTGGAGAAATTAGTAATTCTGTGCTGTTTGCCTATTCAAACAAAGGCCATGATGGGTTTTTAGGGAACTCCGTGTTGGGGGAATGGTGTAATCTAGGCGCTGATTCCAATAACAGTAACCTGAAGAACAATTATGAAATGGTTAAGTTGTGGAATTACGCTACCCAACGATTTGAAAAAACAGGTTTACAATTTTGTGGTTTGATCATGGGGGATCACAGTAAATGTGGCATCAATACCATGTTCAATACCGGAACAGTAGTGGGGGTTTCTGCCAATATTTTTGGAAGTGGGTTTCCGCGTCAATTTGTGCCATCTTTTAGTTGGGGAGGTGCACAAGGTTTTGATACCTATTCATTAGAAAAAGCTTGTCAAACGGCTGATTTGGTGATGCAAAGACGACATAGTAATTTGACAGATGCCGACAAACACATACTCACACATATTTTTAATCAAGAAAAAACATATAGAACCTGGGAATTATGAGTAAAAGACAACAAATAGCCGCTGGCAATTGGAAGATGCACAAAACCTTTGTAGAAGGTCAAGGATTGGCACATGAAATTCGCACCATGTCAGCAACGGAATTACACAGTGCTGCCAAGTTGTTAATCTTTCCGCCGTTTATCCATTTACAAGCATTGGTTAAGCAGATGGAAGGTTCAGCTATAGGGGTAGGTGCGCAAAACATCAATGAACATGAACAAGGTGCCTATACAGGGGAAGTGTCTGCCGCTATGTTGACCTCAATTGGTGT
>JBEIKN010000040.1:0-10856 GCA_040379725.1 Flavobacteriales bacterium | reverse complement strand
TCATTTTATTGTTAACAGATATCAATAAGCACCGATTATTGGAACAGCCTCAACACAGAGCCTTGTTTAATTTGCTCAATTTTGATCTGCCTCCTGTTTGCCCAATGCAGCGATTAAGTGGCCTATCAATAGGCTGGGATTCTAAAGATACTTTAAGTCAATTACTCACCACGTTTTTAGATCCTAATAATGACAGAGCATTTATTAGACATAATTACGGTTTAAGATTGCTCAATCAGTTTTTGCCATATGATATAGACCTGTACGAACACATCTTACAATTAAGAGCAGCAGATCATCAAGAAGAAAAGAAAGGGCTATTCAGTGGGTTCTCCGATAAAGATAAAAGTGGATTGGTCTTGCAGCCCAAGAAATTTAATGAGCCAGATAAATTTGAGCAGTATGCTCAGCATCATTTTGGTAAAATCAGATAGATTCTAAGTAGATTTTACTAAGCTTTACGTAGGATTCTGCGTTCTTGATGATTTTTTCTTTTTGTTGTTCATTGATGGTTTTAACCACTTTACCAGGAATGCCTAATACCAAAGAGTAAGGTGGAATAACAGCGCCTTCTGTTACAACTGTTCCTGCGCCTATAATACTGAATTCACCAATTGTAGCGCCGTTTAATATGGTGGCATGAATCCCCACCAATACATTGTTTTTGAGTGTTGCACCGTGCACAACTGCACCATGTCCAATGATGCACTCATCGCCTATATTAACCGGAAATCCTGGATCAACATGTATGGTTGCATTGTCTTGAATATTGCTGCGGTTACCCACTAAAATCTGATCAGCATCTGCTCTTAAAACAGCTCCATACCAAATACTGACTTCATCACCTAAGGTTACTTTGCCAAAAACACGAGCTGTTTCGGCAATGAAATTTGCTTTACCTTTGCTAATATCTGATTTTAATTCTGCAGCTGTTATCATGAGCGATTCAAACTATTTACTTACAAACATAGCACAATTACACGGTATTTTAGACCAAGACGTTCAATGCTTAAAGGGCAAAGACATGCAAACAATCAATAGCATTGAGCAGGCTTATCTTAAGGTTGAAAAAGGTTTGATTGCTGATTTTGGCCCTATGCAAAATTGCCCTCAATTTGAAGGTGAAACTTTTAATTTAAGCGGACATTGGATCATGCCGACGTTTATAGATTCACATACCCATATGGTATTTGCAGGTGCTCGTCACAATGAATATGTCATGCGCTTACAAGGTAAGACCTATGAAGACATTGCAGCTGAAGGTGGTGGCATTTTAAATTCTGCTACCCGGTTAAACGACATGTCTGAAGATGATTTGTACAATTATGCTCAAGGATTTGTCGAACAAGCAATGGCCTGTGGCACTGGTGCTTTGGAAATCAAGAGTGGTTATGGGTTATCGGTGGAATCAGAACTTAAGATGTTGAGGGTGATTAAGCGCTTAAAAGCAGCTATGCCAATACTGATTAAGGCTACTTTTTTAGGCGCTCACGCCATGCCTAAAGACTATAAGGACAACAGACAAGGGTATATAAGATTGATCATTGATGAGATGTTGCCAGTAATCGCTGAGCAAGGTTTGGCGGATTTTATAGATGTCTTTTGCGATCAAGGGTTTTATACCCCTGAAGAAACACAACAAATTCTAAGTGCAGCCATATCCATTGGATTAAAGCCTAAAATTCACGGTAACGAGTTAGGTTTAACCGGAGGGGTTCAGGTAGCTGTTGCCAATGCTGCTTTATCTGTAGACCATTTAGAGCATATTTCGGATAAGGAAATTGAGTGTTTGCTGAATAGCGATACCATGCCAGTGGCATTGCCCGGGAGTTCCTTCTTTTTAAAGATTCCATATACACCAGCGCGTTTAATGGTAGATAAGGGTTTACCAGTGGCCATTGCCTCAGATTTTAATCCTGGCAGTAGTCCACATTACAATTTGTTTTTTACTTGGAGCTTGGCCTGTTTGTACAATGGTTTATTGCCAGAAGAAGGTTTTAATGCATTAACCATCAATGCTGCTAAAGCCATGGGTATTGAGTCAAGTCACGGCAGTATTACCATCGGAAAGTCTGCAAATTTAATGGTCACCAAAGCGTTTAATCATATGAATGAGTTGCCCTATTGGTTTGCTCAGAATCATTGTTTAGGCAGCTTTAAAGCCAAATAAAAAACCCCTCACTGGGAGGGGCTTTATAATGTGATAAAAGCGTTGGCTGATTATTTTTTATCAGTTGCTTCTTCTTTAACAACGTTTCTTGTCATTTTAACGGTAACAATTGCGTTGTCTTTGTTGTCTAATAATTCGATGTTAGAAACTTCAACGTTTTTAACTTTGATGGATTGACCTAAATCCAATTGATCGATGTTAACATTGATTGAATCAGGAATGTTGCTGATTAATCCTTTGATTTTCAATCTTTGGATCTTTTGGATCAATTTACCACCTGCTCTTACACCCGGAGAATTACCTTCGATCAATACAGGGATTGATACGGTAATTGGTTTTTTCTCGTCTACAGCTAAGAAGTCAGCGTGTAAGATGGCTTCATTAACTGGGTGGAATTGCATGTCATGTAAAATTGACATGTACTTTTTGCCATCGATTGTTAATTGAACTTTGTAAGTGTTCGGGGTGTAAACGAGGGCTTTGAAGTCTGGTGAATATACGTAGAAGTGAATGTGATCACCTCCGCCATATAATACACATGGTACTTTACCTTCGTTTCTCATTGCCCTTGAGTGCTTGGTACCTAAGTCGGTCCTTAACTCACCTGTTAGTGCTACGGTTTTCATTTTTCTTTTAAATTAAATTGGGTTGGAAACTATTATCAAGCTTGAACAAGGAACTCACGGAACCATGTTCGTGGATATTTCGGATGGCTTTACTAATCAAAGGTGCTACTGATAACACTTTGATTTTAGGGCTGCTTTGTCTCATAGGAATGGTATCGCAAACAATTAATTCCTCTAAAACGCTGCCTTCGATGTTTTCATAGGCTTTGCCACTTAATACAGGATGGGTACAAACGGCTCTTACCGATCTGGCGCCATTGTCCTTGATTAATTTGGCAGCTTTTGACAATGTGCCTGCAGTATCGCAAAGGTCATCTACCAATACGACGTCCATATCTTGAACATCACCAATAATGGTCATGCTGGCAATTTCATTGGCTTTTCTTCTTTCTTTATCACAAATCACCATATTGACCCCTAAAACTTTGGCGTACTCTCTGTTTCTGTTTGATGCGCCAACGTCTGGAGCAGCAATTACCAGTTTTTCAAGTTTTAAAGATTGGATGTATGGGATAAATACTACCGATGAATCTAAGTGATCAACCGGCATGTTAAAAAAGCCTTGAATTTGAGGAGCGTGTAAATCCATGGTGATGACACGGTTAGCACCTGCAGCGCTTAATACGTCTGCAATCATTTTGCTACCAATGGATACACGTGGTTTGTCTTTGCGGTCTTGTCTGGCATAACCGTAATAAGGTATTACAACGGTGATGTGATTAGCTGATGCGCGTTTAGCTGCATCAATCATCAATAATAATTCTAACAAGTTGTCTCCAGGAGGGTTGGTCGATTGCACCAAAAACAAATCGCATCCGCGGACAGATTCGTTAAAACTCGGCTGCATCTCGCCATCACTGAATTTGTTGAGGGTCATGTCCCCTAGGGTTGTGCCGTAATATTCGGCTACTTTAGAAGCCAATACTCTTGAAGCAGAGCCGCTGAAGATTTTTACTTTGTTGAGGACTGACACGTTTAGTGAATTTAGTTCCTAGGAAGGAGTTGCCCGAGCTGGATTCGAACCAACATACAGAGTACCAAAAACTCTAGTCCTGCCATTAGACGATCGGGCAATCTTTCTAAAGGACTGCAAAAGTATAAATTGATTTTGTTTTTACCAAAAAAATATGAAGACCTCTTTAAAAATTCTTCATTTGCAGAAATTCAGACCTTATCTTTGCATCAAATTCGATTGAAAATCAATGACTTCGTTTCAAAGAACCCTCGTAACCGCTGCTCTCCCATATGCCAATGGTCCCAAGCACATTGGTCATATAGCTGGGGCCTATTTACCGGCTGATATTTACACCCGTTTTTTAAGAAATGCCGGCGAACAGGTATTGTTTGTCTGCGGAAGTGACGAACACGGAACGGCTATTCCAATTGAGGCTCAAAAGGAGCATACGACTGCTCAAGCGATCATTGACCGATACCATGCGCTATTAAAAGAGAACTTTGAACAGTTTGGAATTGCCTTTGATGTATACCACAGAACCAGCCATGTGACGCATCATGAGACAGCGGCTGAATTTTTTAAAACCCTTTATGATAAGGGGTTGTTTACAGAGGAAAGTTCAGAACAGTATTACGATGAAAAGGCTCAAACCTTTTTGGCAGATAGATACATCAAGGGGACTTGCCCTAGTTGTCAATTTCCTGGCGCATTTGGCGACCAATGCGAGAAATGTGGCAAATCGCTTAGCCCTGATGAATTGATTAATCCTGTTTCGACTTTATCAGATTCGGTTCCAGTGAAAAAAATCACTAAACATTGGTATTTGCCGCTTCAAAATTATGAGCCTTGGTTAAAGTCTTGGTTGCTTGAAGGCCATCAAAATGATTGGAAGTCTAATGTGTATGGTCAGAGTAAAAGTTGGATAGATGGCGGTTTAACACCTCGCGCTATGACACGTGATTTGGATTGGGGGGTTAAAGTACCTTTACCGAATGCAGAAGGCAAAGTGTTGTATGTTTGGTTTGATGCACCAATAGGATATATCTCTGCCACCAAACAATTTTTTAAAGAAATGAGTTCAGGACAACATGAGTTTGCCTACCCTGAACACACAGTTATACAATCTGCTCAATCAGATGATTGGACCAAATGGTGGAAACATGATGATACCCGTTTAATCCATTTTATTGGTAAAGACAATATTGTTTTCCATTGCATTATATTTCCTGCTATGCTCAAAGCCGAGGGTTCATATATTGTTCCAGACAATGTGCCTGCCAATGAATTTTTAAATTTAGAGGGCGATAAAATGAGTACCAGCCGAAAATGGAGTGTTGAAATGGCAGATTATTTCAAGCATTTTCCGGATAAGGCAGATGTTTTAAGGTATGTGCTGTGTTCGATTGCCCCTGAAAGCAAAGACGCTGATTTTAGTTGGAAGGATTTCCAAACACGCAATAACAGTGAGTTGGTGGCTATTCTAGGTAATTTTGTTAACCGAGTAATGGTTTTGAGTCATAAGTTTTATAATGGTTCTGTACCTCAATCGGTGCAAGCGACTCCTTTTGAATATGATTTGATTGAAGGCATCATGCATGCGCACAAGGCGATTGAGGATAATGTTCGTCAGTTTAAATTCAGAGAGGCTTTGTTTGAGTTAATGAACATGGCCAGAATGGGTAATAAGTACTTAGCGGATAATGAGCCCTGGAAGACGGTAAAAACCGATCAGGATAGAACTGATACCATCATGTATCATGCCTTGCAAGTTTGTGCGCATTTGGCTTGGTGGATGGAGCCTTTTATGCCATTCACGGCTAAAAAGTTATTTCAACAAATCAATGCTCAGAAATCTGGGTATCAAAAAAATCAGTTTGATCAATTAAAACCAGGCCATCAGCTTGGATCAGCAGAACATTTGTTCAATAACATCGAAGACGATTTGATTCAAATTCAGATTGATCAATTGATGGCCAATAAAGCAGCGCTTGCAACAACGTCGACTCAAGTAACGGCATTATCAATAGAGGCTTCAAAACCTGAAATCAGCTTTGATGATTTTGGTAAAATGGATATCCGCATTGGGCAAATAATTGCTGCCGAAAAGGTTAAGAAAGCAGATAAATTATTGCAATTACAAGTGGATTTGGGTTTTGAAACCCGCACCATCGTCTCAGGAATTGCTCTGCATTTTGAACCAGAGTCGCTTATTGGCAAACAGGTCTGTGTTTTAGTGAATCTAGCACCAAGAACCATTAAAGGCATTGAGTCAAAAGGGATGGTATTGATGGCTGAAAACACAGCTGGACAATTAAAATTAGTATCACCATCTGACTTGGTTGATCCAGGTAGTAAAGTGTCTTAATACAAATCATAGAAAAACTTATATATGCAATCAAGACAAGATGTACATCAAAAATTAAATGAGTATTTCATCTCAATTTTACCAGAAAAACTCTCTAATCCACTTTTAAAAAAAATCAATTGTTTAAACAAGGGCGATTTCAATAAGCGTTTTGAAATTAGATTTGCAAGTGATGAGAGCCATTTGGGCCATTGGTGGAGAAATCCAATATATTTATTAGCCAAACCAAGTGCTAATAAGGTTACATTAAATTTCACGTTACAGCCCCAAAGATGGCCTAAAGACCCGATATTTTTCGCTAAAGAAAATATTGAAAATGTTAATTCTTCGGTTAAGGAGATAAACAGCCTTATCAAAAAGCACCAATTACAATCAAGTGAGGTTGAATGTGAGGTAAAAACAGAAGGTAAGTATTTGTTATCTATAGCCTTCGCAATTACAATGGGCTCTCCAAATTTAGAAGAATCAAATTATGTTACATGCATAGATTTCATCTCAGAATTAGCCTTAATCAATCATCATCTTAGCGAATCCTTGAATTCAGGTATTTCAGTAAATGATACTCAAGAAGAAGATAATTCAGACGATGATTCTGAGAGTGAATTGGGTTTTCCGGCAATTAGTCTCACATTAGGTAAGCATGTTGATGAAGAAACAATGAGACATTACTTTTCAAAATGGCAAAAGCCATCAACAGTATACAATGGCAGATTAGGTATAAAGGGTTTTATTCCTGGTTTTATTAATACATTAAACAATGATCAAGTTTGTCCTGTTTTTACTGTGAGTGATTTTAATACTATTTCTAGACAAATTTCTGAAAATAAAATTATACCAGTATTAGATTATCTACCAAGAGAATTTGGTATTGATAAACCATGGTGGATTGTACCATATTGTATTTGGAATGAAGCGAATGCTTCTGTATTGGTTTTAAATAAAGATGGATTGTATGCATTAGATGATAACGCGGAAGCATTAAAAATCATTTTTGGTATGGATAAAATTGATAAGGTTGAGTTCGAGCATGTTTATGATGGTGACAGATTCATTAATAGACTATATGTTCATACTGAAAATGGATATATGGCAATAGATGAATTTGTGTTAAGTGAAGACCATATTAATTCAGAATCTTATTTATCTATTTTAGGAAATATTATTTCAATACGACAAGCGACCATTAATGCTAGCAAAGGACAACCAATGTGGTTCGAAGGTGCTGGAGGAGAAGGGTTTGCGTCCATAAACTCTCCGTTAGACATGTTATCTCCTCAAGCTTGGGAAAATCCTCTTAGACCAGATCCTAAAGATTTTGGATTCAATAATGAAGCTCATCAAAGTAATGCAGCTGATAAAATTAATGAAACAAAAACAATTATTTTAAATGATATTTTGGCTTCACTTGCCTTTTTATATTTATGTGTTGCTGGTGTTGATTCTGGTATAAATGAAGCTGAAATGAATACCGTAAAGGCAAAGTTGTCTGAATGGAAAGAAGATGGAGATGTAACAGATTGTTTGAATTTTGTAGTGTCATTTTGGAAAACACTTGATGGTGAACTTGAAAAAATGATTGTTGAAGAAATTGCTCAAATGTTAAAGTCAAACTTGGATGAAAATAATTTAAAAGCAATTAAATCTGATTTATTAAAAATTATTAATACTGATGATGTGATTCAGGATTCTGAAAAAGGAATCATTTTATTTATTTGTTCGATTTTAGATTAATTTTTTCAAAAAAGTAATTTCAATCTCCACAATGGCCCTGTAGTTCAACGGATAGAACGAGCGTTTCCTAAACGCTAAATGTGGTTTCGATTACCGCCGGGGCTACAAATGACAGAGCGAGAGTGAAAGTGAATGCGAAAATGCTCTTCTCTGTTATTTGTCTTCACATTCGGACCCACTCTCACCTTCACACTTTAGAAAATCAATTTTAAGGTAGTCATTCATATCCCCAAAAAGTTCGACAACTAAGCGCAGCGTTCTCACGACTGAAAGGAGTACTTCACCTATCTACAAATGACAGAGTGAATGTGAGAGCGACAGTGTTCAACAAAGCCTTGGCGAAGTTGAAAGAGCGGACATTTGAACGCTCCTTTTTTCTTTGTCCCCCATAGCTGCTCTTAATCACTGAAGCCATAGCGAAAGTGATAGCGAAGGAGGGCTTCATGCTGTTTCTCATTCACCCATTGGCTGATTGTTGAACTCTAACAAATACTATTTATTAGTATTTTAATACTTAGCATTGTTTTTTGTCTATGAGTTCCACGCTTAAATGATGATTCAATACTGAGTGTTTCAGAGCGTATTGAATGAAGCTCAAATTTACTTCGACAGGTTTTTAGGCAATAGTCATAAAGCAATTTTATAGGATTTGTTTCGTTAGAGGTATAAGACAATAGTAATAAACGTATCTTTACAAGCTGTATGCATAGCATTAACCAAAAAACATTGCGATTTTTTTCAGGATTATTTTTATTCATTTTACTCTTTCATGCCTGTAAAAAGGATGAATTTAAACGCAGTATATGGGTAAAAAAAGGCCAATCGGTGCAAGACATTAGAGCATCTTTTTCGGTTGAACCACCCAGATCAATCACCCACCCTGCAGGGGTATACCGCAGTGGCAATCTATTGTTTTTACTTCAAGAGAACGAAGGTGTTGGAATAATGGACATAACTCATCCGGAAGCTCCAATTGATAAAGTTTTTATTAAGCTCTTGTCCAATTCGCATGTTGTGGTCAAATCCAACGTTATGATAGCCGACAATGGCGTTGACTTAGTAAGCATTGACATTTCAGATTTAAACAACATCAGATTGCTCAATAGAATTCACAATGTGTTTCCAGAAAAGTGGCTAAAGGAACAAGACAGCACAGTCTTTATTGGCTATGAAGAACAAAAAATATCAACCTTTAAATCTTATAATCCTTCTGATACTGTACCGCCGCAAAATCGCAACTCAGAAAACAATGCAGCATTGGCAATAGGCAAGGGTGGTAGCGAAACCAGATTCGCTTTACAAGATAACTTTTTGTACATCGCAAGAGGCAATGCTTTAACCCCCGTTGATTTGACCACGCCTTCGCAACCAATTTTAAAAGATGCAGTAGGCTATGACGGTTACCCAACTTTTGAAACGGTATATGCTTATCAAGGGTTCTTATATGTAGGCACATCAGATGGGGTATTGATTTTGAATAGTTCAATTAGTCCATCTACACCGCATTTTGTTTCTTTTGCAAGCAGAACAATAAGGGGTTGTGATCCTGTTGTTGTACAAAATAATTTTATGTTCAGCACAGTAAGAACAGGTACTGTATGCAATCAATTTGGTCAAAGTGCATTGTTTATTCACGATGTCAGCGATAAAACTTACCCTAAGATAGCCTACAATAAAACCATTGATAATCCAAAAGGACTTGGCATTGATGGCAATCTGCTGTTTGTTTGTCAAGGAGACAAAGGCATGGCCATTTATACCTGGGACGAAACCACACAAGCATTGAATTATCTGTATCAGAAGATTGATCTCTACGCATTTGATGTGATCACCGGCAACAATATTTTGATCGTAGCCGCTGAGAATGGTTTATACCTTTACGACTATTCGGATCCAAACAACATCAAAAGGTTATCTAAAGTCGCCAGCTACGATTTTTAAGGGCAAAGCACTTACATTTGTAAGCATTATGAAATGTTCCTTATTATTAATGGTATTGACTTGCATCGTTTTCAATACTAACGCAAGCACATTAATCCGCAAGGGCTATAGTAGCTCGGGTGATATCTTATACAATTGGGATGGTAAAAATCTCCGAAAGGGTTCTAGTAGTTCAGGCGATATTCTCATTAATTTTGATGGCGAAAAAATCCGCAAAGGCTATAGCAGTTCAGGCGATATTCTCTTTAATTGGGACGGTAAAAATTTTAGGTCTGGATACAGCAGCTCAGGCGACATCCTATACAATTGGGATGGCAAAAATATTAGACAAGGTTACAGCAGCTCAGGAAACATATTATACAATTACGATGGCACCCAAATACGCCAAGGTTACAGCAGCTCTGGCACCATATTATACAATACAGACGCCATTATACCTGCCGCTGTATTGATTTATATTTTACAGTAAGTTTAGTCTATTTTAAGCGAGTAATAGCTGCTTTTAAACCATCAATTTCTCTTTTAAAGCCATCTGCCCATCTTTTGGTTTCAGCTTTCTTGGCAGCTATTTCATTGTTGATGCTTTGTTTGGCCTCTTTGCTAAGACCAGTCATTTTTTTTCTATCCTGAAGTACAGCAATAAACCTCATTTGACCTGCTTTGTAACTTGCTGCTTTTTCTTTTACGCGTTCAATTGATTGCTTCAACTCAATGATTCTCTCTTTGCTCATATTATTATGTTTTTTGTATTCATACAAATATATTGAATATGAATTAATAATATTTAATGTGTGTATGGTTTGCGCTATTTGTTTTTTTCGAAAACAAATAATACCTAATTCAATTAAATAGAGGCACATCAAGCGTTTTCAAAACGTTTTCTTAAAAAATCTAAGCAATATTGTGTTAACACCTATGTTTTTGATTTGCATATAAATGAATAAGTGAGGTTAAAGATAAGTATAGAATCTTTAAATGAACGCCCTGTTTTAAGACAGTTCTCCTTAATACTTTTGGGTACATAAGACATATACCATGAACTTATGGTAAGTCTAACATTGTCTATTG
>JBEIKN010000039.1:0-10903 GCA_040379725.1 Flavobacteriales bacterium | reverse complement strand
GGTTATGTTAACTGGTACCATGGTAGGTTTAGCCTACATCACTGAGTTCTTCGTGGCGGCTTATTCTGGTGTAGAATACGAACAATATGCCTTTATCAATAGAGCAACTGGACCATACTGGTGGGCTTATTGGAGTATGATGACTTGTAACCTAATTGCTCCACAAGTATTTTGGTTCAAATGGGCGCGTACAACCCCTTGGTTCATATTCATGTTATCCATCGTGGTTAACGTCGGTATGTGGTTCGAGCGTTTCGTAATCATTGTGACTTCATTGCACAGAGAGTATTTGCCTTCAGGTTGGTTAATGTACTCACCAACTATGACTGAGATTGGCCTATTCTTAGGATCATTCGGTTTGTTCTTCACTTGTTTCTTCTTGTTCAGCAAGTTCTTACCAGTGATCAACATTGCAGAGGTTAAGAGTATTTTGAAAAACAGAGAGTAATCAACATTCAATATCAATTACATGATAGACAACAAATTATTTTTGGATAAAAACAAAACCGTGATGTTCGGGATTTTTGAAGATTCTGATCAATTTCTTGACACGGTAGCTAATGTGCACCACAAAGGCGCTCAAATCATCGATTGTTACACGCCATTCCCAATTCACGGCATTGAAAAAGCAATGGGTTTAAAACGTTCATTGTTGCCAGTAGGGGCATTCATTTGTGGCTGTTTAGGCTTTTTAACAGCCGCGACATTACAAACCTATACAATGGCAATTGATTGGCCAATGATTATTGGTAATAAACCATCAGTTGGTGTTTCTTATGTACCTGTATTGTTCGAAATGTCTGTATTGTTTACAGCATTTGGTATAGCGATTTTGTTCTTCATCAGAAACAAGATGTTGCATGGTAAAATGCCTAGTGAGCGTGTCGATTTTAGACAAACTGATGACAGAATGGTCGTTGCCATCGCAACAGACAATCAATTGGTTGATAAGCATGAATTGAGTAACATGTTGTACCAAGGTGGTGCGGTTGAAGTAAAGGAAAGAACCAATCATGGTTATGAAGATTTTACAGAAGTTGCTATCCCAAAAAAATAATCACTAGCCTAACAACAAAATGAAACAAACTACAAATATCATCATCAGTGTTTTAGCAGTTGTGTCACTGTCTTCATGCTGGTGGAAAGCCGGAAAAGACAACCCTGGTATTGAGTATGCTCCAGACATGTACTACTCAAAAGGGTATGAACCAATGACTCAGTATTCAGATTCAAACAAGTACCGTTATAACCCATATTTCATGACCATGAGAGAGCCTGTTAAAGGGACTATCGCAGAAGGTCAGTTAGATTACCAATACCCTTTCGATAACACAGAAGAAGGCTACGAAGCAGCGGGTGCCAATTGGAAATTAAAAATGGATTTGAGCGAGGCCGATCAAATAGAGGGCGAAAGATTGTTTGGTATCTATTGTGCTGTTTGTCACGGCACTCAAGGGTTAAACGATGGTCCTGTTCCTGCCAAACAAGTTACCCTAAAGCCAACCCATGTTTATCAAGATGACTATATGAAAGCTTTGCCTATCGGTAAAATATACCATGTTATTACTTATGGTAGAAACAACCGTATGGGTAGCTATGCATATGCATTAACGCCTAAAGAAAGATGGAGTGTTGCTTCTTACGTAAAACGTTTAACGATGATGGACAGCCTAGGCAATGTGCCAGCCATTAAAGCTTTGGCTTCAGAGGCCCTTGCTATCAACGTTCAAGACACCACCAAAAACTAATTATAAAGCAGTTTCGTATTAACTTTTAAAATAAACAACAATGAGTCACGGACACGAAATCCATATTCAACAAGAGCAATACAGTTTCAATGGTAAAGCAAAAACATTAAGTATTGCTTTATTAGTAATCGGTTTATTATTAACCGTTGTTGGAATTTTCACATTGCCCAGAACTGAGGCCCACCATGATGAACATGCTAAAGTAACTTCAACAGAAGCCAACAGTCATCATGCCACTGAAGCACATACATATCCTGGTCAAAACGTCAACGGAGTTGATGTAGGTCACAGCGATGAGCAAGTGTATCCTATCGTTCCTGAGCACAGCAAACCTTGGACAACTAGAATCTATTCTACCTTATTGGTTAATAGCTACTTTTTGTTATTAATAGCATCTTGTGCACTGTTTTTCTTTGCCTTGCAATACATAGCGAATGCTGGTTGGGCAACGGTATTAATCCGTGTGCCTCAAGCCATGAGCACGATTCTTCCTGTAGGAGCTGTATTGGTATTAGCAGTGTTTTTATTAGATGGTCAAAATATCTACCATTGGTTACATTATGAGCACTTACATTTAACCAAAGCGGATGCTGGGTTTGATAAGATTTTAGATAATAAATCTTGGTTTTTAAATTCTAAAATGGCCTTGATTTTTATTGCAGGTATTCCTGTAGTGTGGTATTTATTTGGCGCTAAATTAAGATCTTTGTCATACAAAGAAGATTCAGAAGGTGGTTTGACTTTCTTCAAACAATCTATCACCTATGGTGCAGCATTTACCTTTGTGTTTGCTTTTACTTTATCCATCTTAAGTTGGGTAGTTTGTATGAGCGTTGATGCACACTGGTACTCTACAATCTTTTCTATATACAACTTTGCAACTGCATGGGTGAGTACTTTCGCCATCATCATTTTGTTTGTATTGTATTTAAGACGCAATGGTTACCTTAAATTGGTAACGGATGAGCACATTCATGACTTAGGTAAGTTTATGTTCGCCTTCTCAATTTTCTGGACCTACCTATGGTTGGCTCAGTTCTTATTGATCTGGTATGCAAACATTCCTGAAGAAACAGTTTATTATTATAAGCGTTGGGAAATGCCATTCAAAATTCATTGGTTCTTGAATTTGGTGTTGAACTTCATAATTCCTTTCTTGGTATTAATGACTAGAAATAACAAACGTAATCCAAAGATTTTAACGTTTGTTGCCATTTGTATTCTAGTTGGTCACTGGAACGATATCTATTTAATGATTATGCCTGGTGCCATTGATAAACAAGCTGGAATTGGTTTATTAGAAATTGGAATGACTTTAGCCTTTGCTGGTTTGTTCATTTACTGGACCTTGACAGCCTTGAGCAAAAAAGGATTGGTTGCTGTTAAACATCCATACATTGAAGAATCTGCCCACCACGATGTAGGTGTGTAAGGACTCAAACCTTAATCATATTGAAAAAGCAAGCCTTAGGGTTTGCTTTTTCGTTTTATACCGTTAAATTTGTGTATATGAAACGCTTGTGTGCCTTCTGTCTATTGTTCATTTTTTCAATGAACTTGCTTGAAGCACATCAATTGGTAAAATTGCCAGCGTTCATTCATCATTTTCAAGAACACAAATTAAACAACCAATCCATAACCATATGGGAGTTTCTTGATTTGCATTATGCCAATCCTGGTAAAGATTTGCCAGATTCTGATCATGGTAAACTGCCTTTTAAGTCTCATGATTGTCACCATGTTTCTATGGCAATGGAATTGATTTATAGCCATTCAATGAGCTCTAACACGATGGTATTTAAGTACAAGGCAAGTGCCTTAGTGAACCACTATCGTTTTGATCAAGGAAAAGCCATTTGGCAACCTCCTCAGATGAACGCTTAATTCTGTCGTTAATTCTTTTTCAATCATTTTAATCAAATATTTCATTCGTAATGAATTTAAATTCTATTATAGGATTTTCTATAAAAAACAAGTTGATCATTGGGTTGTCTACCCTTGGTCTTATCATATTTGGTGTAGTAGAACTCTTTAAACTACCCATTGATGCCGTACCTGATATTACCAATAATCAGGTGCAGGTCATAACCGTTGCACCATCATTAGGGGCAACAGATATAGAGCGATTGGTGACCTTCCCAATAGAACAAGCCAATAACAACATTCCAGGACTCCACGAAATCAGAAGCTTTTCAAGATTTGGATTGTCTCTTGTTACCATTGTGTTTGATGACGATGTCGATGTGTATTGGGCCAGACAACAAGTGTCCGAACGCATACAGAATGTAAAAGCGCAAATTCCACAAGGTATTGGTGCTCCTGAACTTGGACCAGTTTCAACAGGTTTAGGCGAAATATACCAATATGTGCTTAGGCCTAAACCTGGTTATGAGCATCAATACAGCAGTATGGAGCTTCGTACCATTCAAGATTGGATGGTTAGAAGACAATTGTTGGGGGTAAAAGGTGTGGCTGATGTCAGTAGTTTTGGAGGACATCTAAAACAATATGAAATAGCATTGAACCCTGATAAATTACAATCTCTAGGGCTTAGTATAGATCAAGTATTTAAAGCCATTGAAGCCAATAATGAAAACACAGGCGGTGGTTACATTGAAAGAGGCCCTAATGTGTTTTATATCAGAACGGAGGGTTTGGTGCATTCTATCCAAGATCTTCAAGCTATTCCTGTTAAATTACTTGATAATGGTGTGCCCTTGTTAATCAGAGACATCGGAGAAGTTAGAATTGGCACGGCTATAAGGTATGGTGCATTACATTATGATACCCTTGGGGAGGTTTCTGGTGCTGTTGTAATGATGTTAAAAGGTGCCAATAGTAGTAGTCAGGTCAATCAAGCGGTCAAGCAGCGTGTGGCTGAGATCCAGAAAACACTGCCAGAGGGGGTTGTTATTGAGCCGTTTTTAGACAGAACCAAAATGGTTAATAATGCCATCAGTACCGTTGAAACCAATCTGATGGAAGGTGCTTTGATCGTCATTTTTGTATTGGTGGTATTTTTAGGCAACTTAAGGGCAGGCTTATTAGTCGCTTCTGTTATACCATTGGCCATGTTATTTGCCATCATCATGATGAATGTGTTTCATGTGAGTGGTAATCTGATGAGTTTAGGCGCATTGGATTTTGGTTTGATCGTTGATGGTGCAGTGATTATTGTTGAAGCTGTTATGCACGCATTAGCCATTAAAACATTGGGTCAAACGAACCGAGTAAGCAATGCAGAAATGGATGATACGGTTAAAACATCAGCTGGCAAGATGATGAACAGTGCTGTATTTGGCCAAATCATTATCTTAATTGTGTATTTGCCTATTTTTTCTTTACAAGGTATTGAAGGCAAAATGTTCAAACCCATGGCTCAAACAGTTGCTTTTGCATTATTAGGGGCATTTATTTTGTCATTGACCTATGTGCCGATGATGAGCAGCTGGGTATTGAGTCGCAAGTCGCACGCCATGAATTTATCAGATCGTATGATGCTACAACTTGAAAAATGGTATCAGAAAGCATTTGAGTGGGTATTGTTCAAGCTTAAATGGTTGTTTCTTACTTTGGTGTTGTTGGTTGTAGCTGCTGTTGTTGTATTGATGCAATTAGGTGGTGAGTTTATACCCAGTTTAGAGGAAGGCGATTTTGCCTTAGAAACGAGGGTTTTGCCAGGAAGCAATTTAAATGTCAGTCTAAAGGCTTCAAAGCAAGCCTCCAAAATCTTATTGACGCAATTTCCGGAAGTAGAAAAAGTAGTTGCCAAGATTGGTAGCGGCGAGGTCCCAACCGACCCTATGCCCATAGATGCTCAAGATTTAATGATCATTATGAAAGACAAAAGCACTTGGAAAACAGCCCATAGTTTTAATGAAATGGCTGAAAAAATGGGAGAGGCTTTAAAGGCTGTTCCAGGCGTAACTTTTGGTTTTCAGTATCCTGTTCAAATGCGTTTTAATGAGTTAATGACAGGTGCTAGACAAGATGTTGTCTGTAAATTGTTTGGCGAAGATTTAGATACACTGGCGGCATACGCAGATAAAATCGGTCATATGGTGTCCAAAGTTGATGGGGCACAAGATGTTTACGTTGAACCAGTAACAGGCATCAGTCAAATTGTGATTGATTACAAGCGCGATTTAATTGCCCGTTATGGCATTCAAGTCTCAGATATTAATAATGTAGTTAATACCGCTTTTGCGGGTGGGGTAGCCGGTAAAGTCTACGAAGGAGAAAAACGATTTGATTTGGTGTTGAGGTTGCAAAGTGATCAAAGGAAGACCCTCTCAGACGTTCAAAATTTACTCATACCCATTGGCCAAAATCAATTTGTGCCCTTGTCACATTTAGCGGATGTTTCGATTCGTGTTGGACCAAATCAAATTCAAAGAGAAGATGCCAAACGTAGAATTGTGGTAGGATTTAATGTCAGAGGAAGGGATGTTCAATCAATCGTTGATGAATTAAAAAGCAACATTGATAAACGCATTAAATTGCCCCCAGGTTATGCGATTCGATATGGCGGGACATTTGAGAATTTAAATGCAGCAAAACAGCGTTTAGGTATTGCAGTGCCAATTGCCTTGGCCCTCATTTTTTTAATGTTGTATTTTGCCTTTCAATCGGTTAAACAGGCCGCTTTGATTTATTCCGCCATACCATTGTCAGCCCTAGGAGGCATTTTTGCATTATACATTAGGGATATGCCATTTAGCATCAGTGCTGGGGTTGGTTTTATTGCGCTATTCGGTGTAGCCGTATTGAATGGAATAGTTTTGATTTCAGAATTTAAACGTCAATTAGAAACCCGATCGGGTACTTTGACTGAAATGGTTATGCAAGCGACTAAATCAAGGTTAAGGCCAGTCTTAATGACTGCTTTTGTGGCATCTTTAGGGTTTTTGCCAATGGCTTTGAGCAATGGTGCAGGTGCAGAAGTTCAGCGACCATTAGCAACAGTCGTTATAGGCGGTCTTTTAATTGCCACCTTCTTAACATTATTTGTGTTGCCAATTTTATTTATACTGTCTGAACAATCTTTTAAACTAAAACCTTTAAACATGAAACCATTGATTTTAGCCATTGCCTTGTGTATTAGCTATAGTGGATTTGCTCAAACCCCAATGACTATTGAAGCAGCCGTTGATTCGGCGCTCAATAACAATCTTCAGATTAAGAAGGCTCATCAAGTTTTAGCCTATCAAAAAGCCCTCAATAAAACAGCTGTTAATATCCCAAAAACAGCTTTGACTTTTGAACAAGGACAAATCAATTCGAGTTATACGGATAAACGATTTGGAGTCAACCAAGCCTTTAGCTTGCCCATGTTGTATAGCCAACAATATAAAGTTTTGAACGCACAAAGCATAGCTCAGATGTTGTCGGTTAAGTTGACTCAATCTGAAGTTAAACAAAGGGTGCTGCAATGTTATTTTACATGGGTTAATCAAGCCCAACAATTGGAAGCCTTATACTTAGCCGATTCCATGTATAAATCTATGCAGAAACAATCTTTACTCTTGTATAAGCTAGGTGAAATTGCTGTTGCCCAAAATGCTTCAATTCAATTGAAAGCGCAAGCTTTGGTGGCTCAAGTGATGGACTTAGAGCGCGCTCTACAACTGACATTAACTGAATTTAATTGGCTATTGAACACCCATCAAATGTATCAACCTAAATTAGAGCTTATTCGTATGCCATTGCCGAATTTAGATAGTACCATGTTGTCAAAACATCCTCAATTATTAGTGCTGAAGCAACAAATGCAGGTGAGTCAACAGCAGAAAAAATTAGAAGTCTATAAACTTTTGCCTGATATGCAAATTGGCTATTCACAAATGACCATGAATGGTTTTGGTGCTGATAATCAATTTTACACCAATTCAAGCCAATTCCAATCTATACAGTTTGGTTTGAGTGTGCCATTGTTTTTTAATGCACAAAAAGCAATGGTCAACGCTGCCAAAATAGATCAATCAGTGCAAGAAAAACAATTTCAAATTCAAGCGCAAGGTATGCAATTTGAATGGCAACAATGTGTGGCTGCCTTGCAAAATCAAATACTGTATTTAGCCTATTTTGATGCCAATGGTTTGACAGAGCTTGAGCAGCTTAAAAATACAGCGAACTTGCAATTCCGATCGGGCGATATTTCATATTCAGATTGGGTGGTGTTAATGAGCCAATATTTCGAACACCAAAATCTCTATTTCAATACTTTAAATCAATACAATCAAAACATCATCCATCTCAATTATTTGATGGGGAATTAAACCATATTATTATGAACAAAACGATTCGATCGATACTCATTTGCATGCCATTAATTATGTTAATGGCCTGTCAATCTAATGCAAGTACAGAGCAAGCAGATGTTGCTAAGGATAATGCCATTCAATTGACGGATGCGCAATATGCCAATATGGGCTTGAGTACTGACACCATGCGCTTGCAAGCCCTACAAGGGGATATTAAAGTGAACGGTGTAATTGATGTGCCACCTCAAAATATGGTGTCTGTTGGCATTCCTTTAGGTGGGTTTTTAAAGAGCACTCATTTATTGCCAGGGATGAAAGTCAGAAAGGGCGAGGTCATTGCCATTTTAGAAGACCAACAATACATTCAATTACAACAAGATTATTTAACCGCTATTGCTGAGTATGGGTTTATAGAAAAGGAGTACAAAAGGCAATTAGAGTTGAACCAATCAAAGGCGATTAGTGATAAATCATTCGAGCAAGTAAAAGCCAACTTTCAAACACAACGCATTGCAATTAAAGCGCTATCGGAAAAACTTAAGTTGATTGGTGTTCAGCCGGAACAATTAAATGAAAATACAATGTCTAAAAGCATCAATTTGTATTCGCCCATCAACGGGTTTGTAAGTAAAATTAATGTGAATGTAGGTCGCTACATAACGGCATCTGATGTCTTGTTTGAATTGGTCAATCCTGACGATATTCATTTAAATTTAACGGTGTATGAAAAAGATATTGCCAGTCTTAAAATTGGTTCTAAAGTGAAAGCATATACCAATACCAATCCTAATAAAGTATTTATATGCGATGTGATACTCATTGGACAAGATGTCTCTAAAGAGGGGTATGTTCAGATTCATTGCCATTTTGATACCTACAGCAGTGAGTTAATTCCTGGTATGTATATGAATGCAGATATATCAACCGATGGTCTTATGGCAATGGTGTTGCCTGAACAAGCTATTGTAAGCTATGAAGGTAAAGATTATGCCTTCACAGATGAAGGCAATAAACACTATAAAATGATTGAAGTGAAGTTGTTGAAACGAACTGATGATTATGTTCAAATTGACAATCAACAATTGTTGGATAAAACATTTGTGGTGAAAGGCGCTTATGATTTGTTAATGATGGCGAAGAATTCGGAGGCAGAATAATTGATTTTTATGTCTGATAAATTAAAAATCATTGGCCTTCAGAAATGGGTATTTCTGGTTTCTGTTGTATTGCTCTTGTTGAAGTTAATGGCATGGGTGTATACTGGTTCTGTGGCTATATTAACGGATGCTTTAGAAAGCATAGTCAATGTTGTCGCAGGATTAATGGGTTGGTATAGTTTGTCGCTTTCGAATAAGCCTAAAGATACTGAACACCCATATGGTCATGGTAAAGTTGAGTTCATTACTTCTGCCCTTGAAGGTGCATTGATTATGGTTGCGGCCTTATTTATCGTTTTCGAAGCCATTCAACATCTAATGCATCCTCAAATGATCAGGTCATTGGATTTTGGCATTTGGGTGCTGCTTTCGACCAGTTTGATCAATTATGCTCTAGGCTGGTATTGTTCTAAAATAGGTAGACAAACACAATCAGTTGTTTTAATTGGCAGTGGTGCACATCTGAAAAGTGATACATACTCAACCTTAGGCATTGTGTTGGGTGTTATATTGGTGAAATTGACAAATGCTGTTTGGATTGATGCCGGTGTTGCTATTCTGTTTTCTGTTTTGATATTTAAAACAGGGTATACCATTATTAGACAATCTGTTTCTGGTATTATGGATGAGACGGATATGTTGGTGGTTGATCAAATTGTTAAGGTTTTAAACGAACACCGATCAAAAGAATGGATTGATATTCACAATGTACGTGTAATCAATTACGCAGGCTTCTATCACATAGACTGTCATTTAACCGTTCCTTATTACATCAATGTGAATGAAGCGCATCAACAAATGGATAAATTGACTGACTTGTTGCATGCGCATTTTAATGGGCAGGTAGAGTTTTTTGTCCATATAGATGGTTGTATTAAGCAGCAATGCAAATTGTGTCAACTAGAAGTTTGTCCTCAGCGACAGTCAGAATTTCAATCTGCGGAAGTTTGGACCCGTCGAAACGTTCTGGATAATAAAAAACACGGATTAGATTGAGGGACTCTTGGGACGATTTAATAAGTGTTTTTCTAACCTATAAATCATGATTGTTGCTATGCTCATCGTGAATATTACGACCATGCCAAGTACTTCGTAGTTGAGCAGTTTGCCACTTTTTGTTTTCACTACAATTAGACCAGCTATTGCAGCCGCAATCCCACCCGATAATTGTTGAATGGATGCATTAATACTCATAAATGCCCCGCGGTCTTGTGGTTTGGGTACCATTGAAATTAAACTTGACGAGGCAATGATTCTAGAGGTAATGCCAACAAACATGATGGCATTTAAAGCCATAACAACTGGCAGAGAACTTACGCCCAATCTGGTGTAAAACAAGATCACAATCATGCTAATGATGCTGCCTCCTAAAAAGATTTTAAATCGGCCAATTTTATCTGATTGTTTTCCAATGAATGGTCCGGTAAGTATGGTAATGATCCCAGTGGCGCCAAATAGGTAGGGTAGATCTTTGAGCGCAATGCCCAAGTTATTGGTGCTAAAGGCTGAGGCAAATGGCATCATCATGTAGCCACCTGTTGATAATAAAACAGTGGCTAAAAATCCCCTTAGATAATTGGGATTGATGAGGGTATTTCGGAGGTGATGAAATGCATTTTTTGACCTATCTAAACTTAAATGTTCATCAACTGGTCTCATGAACAGCCAAATAGTGATACCCAATAGAAAGCCTAAGCCAACAATCAAATAAAATACGGCGTGCCAATTATACATT
>JBEIKN010000038.1:0-11005 GCA_040379725.1 Flavobacteriales bacterium | reverse complement strand
GCAAAGTTGAGTTAATTTAAATCTGAATCCCACCCATTAGGGATCATGAAATAATCCCTCTCTCTCCGCTGAAAATAAAAAACCAGGTAAATACCTGGTTTTTTTATGCCTAAAAGAGACGGGGATGAGAACCCCCAGGGGTTCGACCTGAGCGAAGCGAAAGCATGAAAGCGCAACTGCGCTGAAATAACCCCTCACTCTCCGCCAGATTAAATCGTGATCTTCCCAACGCAAGTTGGGATTTTTCATTTTTAGACCTTGTCGATTCTGCAACTCAGGTGCAAGAGAGGCAAGAAAAAAATGAAAACCACGGAGCAAAGCGAAGTGAGTACGATTTAATCTGATGCCACCACCCACTAGGGATCACACAGTAATCCCTCTAAAAAAAATTCATCCAAGCAGCGAAGCGATTGAGGATTTTCTTTAATTTATAAGCATTTATCCCAAAAACTTCAAACTAAGTCCAACAATTCCCCTATCCCATTTGTTAATACAAAAATGAAACAAGAAGTGGCGATCATTGGCGCTGGCATAGCAGGATTGGCAACAGCCATCCGTTTGGCTCAATCAGGTCATCGAGTGGATGTTTTCGAATCCGCCAGCCACGCTGGAGGGAAACTCAGTCATATCGCTCAAAATGGCGATCGATTTGATGCTGGACCTTCTCTATTCACTTTGCCGCATTTGGTGGATGAGCTTTTCGCCTTGTGCAACAAAAACCCAAAAGCCCATTTTGAATACGAACACTTAGACACCATTTGTCATTACTTTTATGAAGATGGCAAACGATTCGCTGCTTATAAATCTTGGGATAAGTTCAGCGATTCACTATCTGGAATCGCCACAGAAAAAGACATCAATGCCCTTAAGGCACAGCTTCAAAAAGCCAAATTTCGCTACAACACCACAGCACCAATATTTATTGAACAAAGTTTACACCGGATCAAAAACTACCTCAATCTAGCGACCTTAAAGGGTATAATAAATGCCCGTAAACTCAATTTAATTGAATCCATGGATCAAGAAAACCGCAAACGCCTTTCTAATCCGTATTTGGTTCAATACATGAATCGATTTGCTACCTATAATGGCAGTGACCCATACCGCGCACCTGCATTGCTCAACATGATCCCTCATTTAGAGCAAAACCTGGGCTCTTATTTTCCAAAAGGTGGCATGTTCAGCATCCCTCAAGCATTGTATCAGTTAGCCTGTTCAATGGGTGTGCAATTTCACTTCCAACAAAGCGTTTTAGAAATCATCACAGAAGGAAAAAAAGCCGATGCATTGAGCATACGCAACAACATTTCCGGTGAGACTTTTATTCATCACAGCGAACTTATAGTTTGCAATGCTGATGTATACAACACCTACAAATATTTACTGCCAAAACACAAATCACCCAAAAAAGTCCTTGCTCAAGAGCGCTCTACCTCAGCACTGGTATTTTATTGGGGTGTCAAAGGCAGTTTTCCCGAATTGCATTTACACAACATTCTGTTTTCTGCTGATTACAAAACAGAATTCAAACAGCTATTTCAATCAACAGAACCCGACAAAGATCCTACCATCTACATCAATATTAGCTCAAAATGCGAGGCTTCAGATGCGCCTATTGGTTGTGAAAACTGGTTTGTAATGATCAATGTCCCCAGCAATTCCGGACAGAACTGGGAGGAGATCACAGCTAAGGCTAAAACAAACATTTTACAAAAATTACAGCGCATACTGAAAAAAGACATCGCTGAACTGATTGAATTTGAAGCGGTTTTAGATCCAATTAGTATTGAACAACGCACCTCATCATTTGGCGGCTCACTTTATGGCACCTCCAGTAATAACCGTTTTGCAGCTTTTCTTAGACACAAAAATTTTTCAAGCAGTATTAAAGGGCTCTATTTTTGTGGCGGCAGTGTACATCCTGGCGGAGGCATTCCATTGTGCTTAAACAGCGCCAAAATAGTAGCGCAATTGGTAAGAGAGGATTATGGGTAAGATTGTACATAATAACACTAATTCAAAAGGGAAAAATACCCTATAATGCAGAATAACTAACATAGTTAATCACTTCATATACTATATGAAGAAATCTATTAATTTTACAGCTTTAATAAAGATATGGTTCGAATTAAAAATATGTCACTCAATAACATTAAATCTTCATTTTTAGTTGTGTTATTCCTTTTAATGAATCTTGAAGGTAACCTTGATGCTCAAAATTTAATAAGTAATGAGTTAAAAAAAATGGCTAAACAAAATCTTAACGAAGCCACAAAAACACCTAAGACCAATACGCCTGATGTAACAAATGTAATTGTTGAATCAATTAAACCATCAACATACAGCAAAGGCATTGTAATCTACCAAAGTAAAAACCTCAACACGTCAACATTTAGTGATGGGACACCAATATCAGAAGCAAAATCTGCTGAAGAATGGATACAATTTAACAGCATGAAAATACCTGCCTACTGTTACTACAAATTTGACAAACTCACATACCAAAATAATGGCAAATTATACAATTACTGGGCTGTTACAAGCCGTAAAAAAATCGCACCAGAAGGCTGGCATATTCCCAATAAATTTGAATTACTTAAGGCGGTTAGCAATGTAAACACCATTCCAGACCAAACGCTTAAAACAAATGCTAATCTAATATTAGGTGATGAGATTTGCGATCCATCAAGAAAAAGTTTCACAATGTATAAATCTGACGGCGTTCTGCAATTAGCCAATAGTTATTGCTCAAAGGAAGGCAAATTTTACAACACACCATATACAAACAACCCTGACTATATTAGATGGGAGGGCGCATGGTGGACTAGTAATTATGCAAGCGATAAATACAAAAAAACAATCAAGCATATTATTTTAAAAGTATCTTCAGATATAGTTGGCAATGCAATAGAAACTTCATTTTCAGTGGCACAACCCGACGAAGGTTATTCGATTATTTGCTTTAAAGACTACCCAACAGACCCAATTGATAGTTTAGAAAAACTAAAACAAATTCCAATTACTTACACTAAATTATTAAATCAATTTAAAATAATTGACACTTTAAATTACAATTCCAACCGATCCAATATTTTAAATAAAAGCATTGTAAATATTTATTCAAAAGATTCAAACGTTTATACTGATTTTTTATCATTGGGGGATGGGTATATCAAAACCTACATCAAATTTGGAACTTTAAAAGAATACTATAACAACCCATATTTTAAACATCTGATTGACTACAGTATTCAAAGTGGCCTCTTTCTAACCAATATGCCTAACATTGATTGGCCCAATCAAAAACTAACCTATTTAAACAAAAAACTTGAAAGCCAATTTAGACAGTTTGAAGTACTTATAGATTTATCAGTTTTACCGCCTAGCAAAGACTATGAAATAAGCATCCCAGAATTAAAAATCAATCAGAAAATCAATTACAATTCAAACGATTTTATGAAATTCACCATTGACACATCATTCATAAATGTTTTTAATCAATTACCATTTGATAAACTTAGCGCAAATCAAGCTACAAGAAAATTCACAATGGCTATTAATTGCCCAAGTGAAAAATATTTCATAGGTGATATCAAAGTATTTAAGATCAAACAATCAAAACCTAATGGATACATAGATGAACAAAACACATGCGACTATTCTGAACTTAAAAATGAAATTGTTACCTTAAATTCAAGCCTGAGCATCAACTATATTAAAATCAATCAAGTTGTTCATGAGTTATACAAACCGAAAATCGATTCTTTGCTTGAGTATGGACGTTTTATTGAAGCCAGTGCACTATATGACAATTATTTGAAGTATTGCCTACCTAAATACTTTAAAACGGATGAAGAATTTTGGCCTACTTATTGGCTTAAGCACAAAAACAACTTCAATGCATCCATAAATTCTAGAATTTACGCGCTGAGCAGAAGCTCAGAATTATTTATTAGAGCATTTCAATTGGCAGATGCTAAAAATAGGATTGTAATGAAAAAAGCCTATTATCGAATTGGTTTGATATTAGATGAAACCTCCAGAGCTTTAATCGCATCTAATAGTAAAACCTATAATGATTATCTAATTTCAGCTTTAATTCAAAGTACAATTGGCAGCAAATATTTCAATAAAATTGGGTCTGACTATGAACTTTTCAATTACAACAGTCCAATATTATTCAATTTCAGCGATCTAGAATTGCCTGCTGCAGAGTATTTAGCTGAACCAGACATTGAAGAACCCCTTAAGCTGGTAAATATGGCCATAGGCTTACAACCAGCCAATCCAATAGGCTATTTATACCGTTCAAAATTCACTGGCTGTAAAAAAATTCAAGTCAACCATGATCCTTGTACTGTTAGTGATTGGTGTTCTAACTGTAACGATTTACAGAAAGCTTCTAAGCTTGATAATAACAAAACTAAACTACCGCCTTTTGCTTCAGAAATCACATTGAGAGATGGTGAGCTTGCAAAGCATTATTATGAAACCTTTTACATTTTAAATTGCGTACAATGTCAATTATGCTTTTATAATGTATGCGGAGGTGAAAAAGGTAAAAACACACAAACAGGCAGCCGAGGCGGCAAATATTATATCAACAAGAACGGCAACAAAACCTACATTAATAAATAAAGATCCGCAAATTTACTTGACCTCAATTTTATCAATAAATCAATATCCAATCTTGTAAATCTTAAATTTATAAAAACTCAAGATCTTGAAAAAATTGTAAAGTTTATTTCATCTAGTATAAATTAGAAATATGCTTTGGCTTTATCGGAATCCAAATTTCTTCTTCTGAAGAGGGATCATTGTTTTTGTATTTATCGCCTAGTAGTTCAAAATGAGGTCTTTGGTCTAAGGTGTATTCAGAGCTTGGCAACCAAGAGCCAAATATGTATTGAAAGATACTCGGATCGTTACTAGATCCTTTATAGTCAAAGACGGCATACAGTCCAGCAGGCAAAATGAAGGTTTCCATGTCTATTGGGGTATCTTCAAATTTAGAAACCTCAATGACAGCCCACTTTTCAAATTCATTTTGAGGATTGAATGCCTTAAAGTAAGTCTCTGGATATACCTGCATTGACATCAAATCATTCGAAACGCTATTCGCTATTTCCTTCACCTTAGGCATAAAACGCTGCCACAATTCGGCCGTTTTATTTTGAGCCAAACTCATAGATATATGATTACCTACTAGTTTTTTCTCCCCTAAATTTTCTATTCTTGGCAACATATGACATACCTAAAAAGCTAGCCTTCAAATTACAAAAAAAATCTTAGGACTTGAAACAAGTCTTAAGCAGCTGCTTGAGCCCCTTGCAACTTATGATAATTCACATAAGACACAGCAAGCACTGCAAGCACTATGAATGGAAAAAAAGCTTGAAAGCCTAAACCATCGACCACACCATGACTGATGGCGGCAAAAATAAAATCAAAGGCAAAACCTGCATAAGCCCATTCTTTAATGCGTTTAGACACTTGTGGAAGCAATAAGGCTATAACCCCCAACACTTTAAACACTACCATGGCATTACCAAAATACAATGGGTAACCTAAATGCCTCATCCCCTCTTTTGCCATTTCGGTTTGAGAGGTTAACAATGGCATTAAACCTTCAAACAACGCAATTAAAATAGTAGCTGACCAGAAATAGATTTTTTGATTTTTCATATCTTTAAAGTGTTAAACGCTTGCAAGATACAAGTTATTCGGGCATAAAAAAACACGACCAAAGCCGTGTTCTTAATGATAAAAATAAATGAAAATTATGCCGTTGCTGCAGCTTGTTTCACAAATTGCAACTCTGCATGCACTTTAATGTCCTCACCTATCAATACACCACCTGTTTCAAGGACTGCATTATAAGTTAACCCAAAGTCTTTACGGTTCACTACGCCAGTCACCTCAAAAGCAATCTTCTCATTGCCCCATGGATCTTTGCTCATGCCTCCCAACTCAGCCTTCAATTCTATGGCTTGAGATTGGTCTTTAATGCTTAAGTTACCCTTTAAAAGGTATTGACCCTCGCTCACTTTTGTCATTGAAGTACTTTTGAAGGTAATAGCAGGAAAATTGGCCATATCAAAAAAGTCTGCACTTTTTAAATGACCATCTCTATCTGCATTATTAGTGTGAATTGAATCAACTAAAATGCTTACATCAACGCTAGCCGTTTCAAAATCAGAACCATTAACATTGACTGAAAACTGATTGAAGCTACCGCTTACATTGCTTATCATTAAGTGCTTAATTTTAAAACCAAGGCTGCTGTGTGTAGGGTCTAAAGACCAAGTTAAATTGCTCATATGAATTACTGTTTAATAGTCATGCAAATTTACGAAATTTTGACCGCTATGAAGCAAACATTCATCAGTTTTTGAATAACACTTCAATGATAACATTGAGTTAATAGCCTGCATTAGAATAGATGGATTAAATGTAAGCAATTAATCATTTGACGAGATGCGTACTCATTTCCTTTCTTTCCCCACAAACAAGGTTTCAATTTCTTCGGACAAAGTATTGAATGACTGAACTTGTTCGCCCTTACAAAGCGCTTTAATGGCTAAAAAATGCTGATAATTAATTTGTTCTGCGGCCACTTGTTGTTGACCGATTATGGCTATCAATGAATCGATTGCTTGTTCATCCTGCTGAAGTTTTAATTGAGCATACAATTGATGTCGCGAGGCATTCATAAGCGCTTCTTGAGCCTTCACATCATGTCTATGCTGCTGAACCAATTCTTCATACAAAACAACTTGCTGATCGTCAAATTTTAATTGTTCAATGATGTATGCTTTTGGCCCGCCATGTGGTCTGTGTTTAACTAACAACTTAAATAAGAGTATTCCATTGGATATAAGCAATCCAACAATCACCAGGGTTAACAACTTAGTTTTATTCATAGTATAGCGTGTTATTGGTTTTAGACATTAAGGTTGAAAGTGCTTCAACTGAATGAGGCGATTGCATGGCAATAAAATGCCATTCTGCTAGAACAAAAAACAAAAGCAAACATACCACAGCAATACTCCAATACAACGGGTACACTGCAGGGGTTTGAATGTTTAACAATATCTTAGCATAGAGTCGCTCACTTGGCTTGACTTGCTTAATAGCAGACAGCTGTTTAAAGACATCTTCCATATTTGGATTAGACGAATGTATCATAGATTTCCTTTTGTGTTTAAATTGATTTCTAAATTCTTTTTGGCTCTTTGGAATAAGGATTCCAAAGCTTTAACATTTAATTGCATAATCTCAGCAGCTTCTGCTTGAGATTTATGTTCTATTTTCAATAAAATAATAACTGTTTTTTGTTTATCGGCCAATTGGTTAATGGCTCGAAATATTGTTTCAATAGCCTCCTTATTTTCTAAAGCAATCCCTGGGTGATTAAAATTGACTGCCTCTGCAGGCAAAGTCGATTCATAATCAGTGAATAAGGCTGTAAAAAATCGACGTGTTTTATTGGACTTTGATTTTATAAAATCCAAAGATTGATTGATGGTAATACGATAAATCCAAGTTTTAAGACTGGATTGCTGTTTAAAGGTAGATAAATGTTTGTAGACCTTTAAAAACACATCTTGGGTAATTTCCTCTGCATCTTCAATATTCTGCACATATTGAAGTGCTAGGTTAAAAACTAAGCGATGGTATTCAATATATATGCCCTCAAAATCCATGTCTATTCAAATACCAAATCAATACAACAAACTTATTGATTTAGACGAGGATTTTAAAGCATTCCTTTTATACAATCATTTCAAACCGCCTTCAATGACACGTCTTGCTATTTTGGTCACCAATCCACGTGGCACAAAACGCCCTGCATTGGCTAAAATGTAATTCAATGTACCATGAATGGCCACTGCTTGGCCTTTCATCATGGCTTTGTAACCATAAAGCGCAACTTCAGCAGACGTAGGCAATTGTTTGTTCTTAAAAATGGCCGCATTTTCCATGGATGCGGCTGCCATAAAACCACTCTCTGTAGCACCAGGGCATAAGGCAGTTACAGATATTCCTTTGGAAGCATATTCATTTTGTATGGCTTCAGAGAAACTCAAAACATAGGCCTTTGTAGCAGCATAAACCGCCATTTTCGGGCCAGGTTGAAAGGCTGCAGTTGAGGCGACATTCATAATCTTACCCTGACCCTTAAGACTCATATCATTTAAGTACAAATGGGTTAATTGGGTTAAAGCCACAATGTTCAATTCTAACATTTGATGATTCTTTTGCCAGTCCGTGTCTGCAAAGCTTCCAAAATCGCCAAATCCTGCATTATTGATGAGTGCATTAACCGACAAACCCAAAAGCTTTACATCGTTGTACAATGATTCTGCCGCATTGCTGACTGATAAATCTTTTTGAATAACATGAACAGCAACTGCATATTGCTGTTCTAATTGCATTTTTAAGTCTGTTAAAGCCTGTACATTTCGGGCCACTAAAATAAGGTTGTGTTTACGCGCTGCAGAAACTTTGGCCAATTCAAGACCAATTCCACTTGAAGCGCCTGTAATTAATATGGTTGAGGATTGCATAAAAATAGACTACAAAGAACGGCTCAATGGATTAAATATACAATGAATAAATTATAAAGACTGCCAATTGCTTGCTTCAGAATTTAAAGCAATAAACTTAAACTTTTCTGTTTTGAATGCGTTTGATCAATTCTAAAATGAGTAACATGATCAATGCAAAAACAAACACCATCAACAAGACCCTGTAACCCGGAAATTCGAAACTAAAAACAGATTGAAGATAAGGGACTTTAAGGGTCAAAAACAACAACATAAATGCCAATGAAAACATGATCAGTACTGACCGATTGCGTTCCTTAAGGATGTCTATCCATGTTCTTGTTTTAGATAGTGTATTCACGATTAAAAACACATTGCCAAACACAAAGGCTGAAAAAACAATTGCCCTTAATGCGGCTTCATTATTCACTTGATCTTTCGCAAAATAATAGACCAGTAAAACAAGCATTAAAAGTCCAAGTCCCTTCAGAATACTTGACAATATATTTTTCCATCCAAAAAAACGATCAGAGTTAGATCTAGGTGGGCGAAGCATAATGCCTAATTCCTCTTGCTCTGACTCAAAAACCACTGAACAAACAGGATCAATGATCAATTCCATAAAGACAATGTGCATAGGCATTAACAATATGGGCATTGATGAAAAAATTGCAGGCAACAGGACCAAGCCAATAATAGGCATATGAATAGCAATGATGTAGGACATGGCTTTCTGAAGATTATCAAATATTTTACGACCTGATCGAATGGCTGACACAATAGAAGCAAAATGGTCATCGAGCAAAACCAATGCAGAGGCTTCTCTTGCAACATCTGTCCCTTTAAGCCCCATAGAAACCCCTATATCAGCGGCTTTTAATGCTGGCGCATCATTTACTCCATCTCCTGTCATAGCAACGATTTCACCATTAGCCTTCAGTGCATTTATAATCACCAATTTTTGCTCAGGAACTATCCTTGCAAAAACCCTGATGTCTTTGATTTTTTCTTGCAATTCAATAGCCGACAAATGTTTTAACTCATCACCTGTTATACAGGCATGAGCATTTTCCAAGCCAATCTGAGCAGCTATACTCTTTGCTGTTTGAGCATAATCACCTGTGATCATAATAACCTTTATCCCTGCAGATTTACAATCTTGTATTGCTGCTGGCACTTCTGGTCTAATGGGGTCTTCAAAGGCAACTAATCCTATAAACTCAAATTGAAATTCAGTTTGAAAATCAGGTAATTCCTGTAATTCAAGACGTGCCTTTGCCGCTGCTAAAACCCTATAACCATTATCAGCAAAAGCATTCATTTGTTGTTTATAATGCTGGATATCTGATTCACTAAGTTGGCATAATTCAAATAAAGCCTCAGGTGCGCCTTTGCAATAAGCACATTTATTGGCTTTAGCATCCTCCAGCACACTAGTCATTGCAAATAGTTGTTTACTGAAAGGGTAAGTACGCAACAATTGATCGGATGAATTTAACCCGAGTTGATGATAGGTAGCATGTATGGCTATTTCCATGGGATCAACTGGATCAGGCATCGAGGCATGAAATAACACTTTGACGATTTCACTTATATCGTTTTTATGTTGATCGAAGTGATCGTGTAAAAAAGTACGTTCATGAGTATACAGACTTTTTATCGCCATTTTATTTTGTGTTATCGTCCCTGTTTTATCGGAGCACAAAACACTTGCAGAGCCAAGCGTTTCAATTGCCGCCGGTAGTCTGGTCAAAATATTTTTCTTTGACAAGCGCCAAACACCCAAGGCTAAAAACACAGTTAAAACCACAGGAAACTCCTCTGGCAAAATGGCCATAGCTGCAGACAAGCCATTTAACAAAGACCTTAAAAAATCCCCTCTAGAAATATAAAAAAACACCACTACAACAGCACTGATTAACACCCCAATCAGAAACAAATTGCGTATGAGCAATTTCATCTCCATTTGGAGTTTGGTTGGCGTCTGTTCGATTGTCTTCAAAGATTGGCCTAATTTACCCATCTCAGAATTCAAGCCAGTATTGGTAACTTTTGCAAACGCAGAGCCTTGTACCACTAATGTACCTGAATACAAAACATTGCAACCCTCATCTAATGACTTTGACACAGGCAATGATTCGCCGGTAATTAAAGATTCGTCAACACTTAAATGAGCACTTTGTAATAGTAGTGCATCAGCTGGAACCCTATCCCCTTCATTTAACAACAACTTATCTCCCGGGAGCACTTCTCTTCCGGCAATCCTAGTGGGCAATCCATCGCGAAAGACCATAGCCCTTGGCGATGATAATTGTCTTAATGACTCAAGTGCTTTTTCAGTCTTCCTATTTTGATAAAATGTAATGTAGATGATCACAAAAACCGACCCTAAAAGCAGAGCCCCTTCATTATAATTTCCAATCAACATGTAAACAGTTGCACAGCTGATTAGGAGT
>JBEIKN010000037.1:0-11044 GCA_040379725.1 Flavobacteriales bacterium | reverse complement strand
GCCGAACCAATCGCTCTACGAATAGCAATCCCTAACCCTGACCCCTTGAGAAAGGATTTAGGCATTAGGATTTAGGCACTAGTGGTAGTAAGTTATCATATACAGCAAATGGTGTAGCTTTTGACTAATTCTTCACTAACCCCTAAATCCTAACCCCTATCCCCTAATCCCTGTGTACTATGCCCCATACACCTCTTCAATAATGCTTAGGGCATCAGTGGCTTGTGTGATGTTTTGAACAGATTTAATGGTGAGAATAACGGTTTTACTGGTTTGTTTCATTTCAAATTTGCCTGCATGTGCTGCTATGTATTGCAACAACTTCATAAAGGCCAAACTGTCGTATAAAGGCGATTTCTCATCAGAGGGAAAATAGATCTTTAAAACAGATTTTTCGAGTGCAATGCGTTCAAAACCGAGCGCTTTTCCCATCCACTTTAAGCGTATGCTTGATAACAATGTGCTCACTTCTTTAGGATAAGGCCCGAATCGATCTATTAATTGTTCTGAAAAGGCATCTAATTCAGCTTCGTTGTTCACTTTGGCTAAGTCTGAATACAAGCTCAATCTTTCAGGCATATTGAATACATATGCATCTGGAATCAACATATCCAAATCGGTATCGACCTGACAGTCTCTACTACTGATGTTTTGCGCCTGATCTTCAAACAAATCAGCAAACTCATCATGCTTCAGCTCTCTAATGGCTTCGTCTAAAATTTTATGGTAAGTATCAAATCCAATTTCTGAAATGAATCCACTTTGCTCGCCACCCAATAAATTGCCGGCACCTCTGATATCAAGGTCACGCATGGCTACATGAAATCCGCCACCAAGATCGCTGTATTCTTCAATGGTACTTAAGCGTTTCTTGGCATCTGAGCTCAAAGCATTGAGCGTTGGTGCTAACAAATAGCAATAGGCTTTCCTATTGCTTCGACCTACCCTACCACGCATTTGATGTAAGTCACTCAAACCAAACATATGGGCATTATTAATGATCATGGTATTGCAATTGGGAATATCTAAACCGGCTTCAATAATGGTGGTAGCAATCAATACATCATAGTCACCCTCAATAAACTGTACCATCACATTTTCTAGCTCGTGACCTTCCATTTGCCCATGTGCAACGGCCACCCGAATACCTGGCACCAATTGCTCTAACATGTGCTGGTACTCAAAAATATCTTTAACTCTATGATGGACAAAGTATGCCTGCCCACCTCTTTCTAACTCTGCTTGAAGGGCCTTTTTAATGATTTCCTTATCAAAGGTATGTAACTCCGTTTGAATGGGATATCGATTAGGCGGTGGTGTATTGATGACAGACAAATCCCTTGCCCCCATCAATGAAAAATGCAAAGTTCTTGGAATGGGCGTGGCAGTAAGGGTTAAAGTGTCAACATTCACTCTAATTTCTTTGAGTTTATCCTTAACACCGACACCAAATTTTTGTTCTTCATCAATGATCAACAAACCAATGTCCTTAAACTTGATGTCTTTCCCGACAATGCGGTGAGTGCCAATTAAAATATCTGTCTTACCCTCTTGAACCTCTTTGATGGTTTTCTTTTGCTCAGCTGCTGTTTTAAAGCGATTAATGTAATCGACATTGACTGGCAAACCTTTTAAACGTTCTTTAAAGGTTCTATAATGTTGATGGGCTAAAATAGTTGTAGGCACTAAAACAGCCACTTGTTTACTGTCCGCAACTGCTTTAAAAGCAGCTCTAATGGCAACCTCTGTTTTTCCAAATCCAACGTCGCCACACAACAAACGGTCCATAGGTTTTGATTGCTCCATGTCTCGTTTGATGTCTTCAGTTGCCTTGGCTTGATCTGGAGTGTCTTCATATAAAAAGGAAGCCTCAAGTTCTACTTGTAAATAGGTATCAGGGCCAAAGGCAAACCCAGGCTGTGCTTTGCGTTTAGCATATAATTTAATCAGTTCACGGGCAATGTCTTTTACCTTCTTCTTGGTGCTTGCTTTTTGTTTTTCCCATACACCAGAGCCCAATTTATGCAAGCCGGGTTCAGACCCATCTTTACCAGTAAACTTGGCAATTTTATGCAATGAATTCACATTTACATATAACAAATCGCCATCGCGGTAGGCTATTTTGACGGCTTCTTGAAGCACACCATTCACAGTCTGTTTTTGCAAACCTAAAAACTTACCAACGCCATGATCGATATGGGTCACAAAATCGCCTACTTGTAATTCGCTTAATTCCTTTAGCGTCATAGCAGTACTTTTGGTATAGCCACGTTTATGGGTTTTAAAGCGATAATAACGCTCAAATAATTGGTGTTCTGTATAACAAGCCATTTTTAGATCTTTGTCTAAAAAGCCTTCCGCTAAACCATGATAAACTGGTACAATATTGATTTGCTTCTCGCGATCTTGGATAATGGTTAGCAAACGCTCTATTTGTTTACCAGTATCGCTGAACACTAAGTTCATGATATTCCCAAGTTCATTGCTCTGTAAATGCTGCAACAGCAGTTCAATATTCTTCTGAAACATTGGTTGCGGACTGGTATTAAAAGCCAAATTAATATTGGGTTTGAAGGCCGTCATCACGCCAATTTCAATGATTTTTTGTTGTTCCTTTATGAGGGCTTTCAAATCGCCAGGGTTGATCCATGTTCTACTTGGCTCTTGACCCAAATCTGATAAGTTCTCCCATTGCTTTACCAAATATTGATATTGATCATCAAAGTGTTTTAAAACCATGCAGGTTTCTTGCTTAAAATAGTTAAACAATGACACTTTGGTACCGGCTATTTCATCATTGTTGATGTTGGGCACTATGCTTAAAAAACCAATATTAGCATGAGACAATTGCGAGTCAATATCAAACGTTTTAATGCTTTCAATCACAGAGCCGTCTAATACAATTCTGTATGGGTGTTCATGGCTAAAGCTGAAAACATCCACAATGCCTCCTCTTACTGCGTATTGTCCGGGCTCATAAACAAAATCTTCGCGTTCAAAGGCATTGCTGTCTAAAAAGTCTGATAAAAATTCCAGATCCAATGTTTGACCCAACTTTAAGTCAAAGGTGTTTTTTTGAAACTGTTGAGTACCGATTACTTTCTCTGCAAGTGCCTCTGGTGTTGTTACAACAATATATGGATGTTGTGCATGCTGAAGTTTATTAATCACCTCTGCCCTGGTTTGAACCGCATCGGTTAACACATCGTTTACATCAAAGGGTCTTTTAAAACTACTTGGCAACAACAAGACATCATTGGCAGATAACAAGTGTTCCAAATCGCTTCTTAAAAATTCGGCCTCTTCGGTCTCAGGCACTATGACCAACATTGAATCTGATTGTTGGTAATAAATAGCTGCTAGAACCACTGCCGCTGATGACCCAATCAAACCTTGAAAATGGGCAATATGCTGCCCTGAATATTGAACTTGACTCAAATATTCTTGAACGCGTTGATGCTTCCCAAACGACTCTACAAATGCTTTAACCTTCACTGAATGGGCTTGCAAATATACAGTAATTGCCGTAAGGATTTACCTGCAAAGCCTATGTATGATAATCTGTTTATTTTAGTATTTTTGCCCTGTGAATTTTAACCGCAAACAATTGAGCAATCAAGAATTGCTTGACATTTATAAACGCCTACTGTATCCTCGAATCATTGAAGACAAAATGCTGATTTTGTTGCGCCAAGGGAGAGTTGGCAAATGGTTCAGCGGCATTGGCCAAGAGGCCATTTCAGTGGGAGCCACCATGGCTTTACATGCAGACGAATACATATTACCTCTGCACAGAAATTTAGGGGTTTTCACCACCAGACAAATCCCTTTTAGAAAGCTGTTTGCACAATGGCAAGGTAAAAAATCAGGCTTTACTAAAGGCAGAGACAGAAGCTTTCACTTTGGCACCAACGAATACCACATTGTTGGCATGATCTCTCATTTGGGTGCCATGCTAGGGGTCGCTAACGGGATTTCAACCGCCCATTTGTTGAACCGTCAAGGTAAAGTGTCGTTGGTCTTTAGTGGTGACGGAGGTACCAGCGAAGGCGATTTCCATGAAGCCATGAATGTGGCTGCTGTATGGAGCTTACCTGTGATTTTCTTGATTGAAAACAATGGTTACGGATTGAGTACACCAAGTAACGAACAATTCAAATGCAAACAATTTATTGATAAAGGCATTGGTTATGGCATGGAAGCCTATCAAATTGACGGCAATAATATTCTTGAAGTATACAACAAAGTGTCAGAGTTATCAGACAGTATGCGCAAAGCGCCAAGACCAGTTTTGCTGGAGTGTATGACGTTCAGAATGCGTGGGCATGAAGAAGCCAGCGGCACCAAATATGTACCTCAAGAATTGTTTGATGTATGGGCAAAAAAAGACCCAATTGCAAACTACGAAGCCTTTTTATATGCTGAAAACATCCTAAATGATGCCCTTAAACAAAGCATACATGACGAATTAAAAATGGGGATGGACGAAGACTTAGCCGCTGTTTTCGAAGAGTCAGAAGTCATTGCCAATACCGAAGAAGAATTAAACGATGTTTACGCTCCCTATACACCTGAAATCATTTCGGCCAGTGGCAACAGCAGCAGCAAACGCTTGGTAGATGCCATTTCCGATGGCTTAAAACAATCTTTAGAAAGACACCCTAAATCTGTTTTAATGGGTCAAGACGTTGCAGACTACGGCGGTGTATTTAAAATCTCTGAAAACTTTTACAAATGGTTCGGAAAAGAACGCATTCGCAACACACCCATCACAGAATCATCTATACTTGGCGCTGCCTATGGATTGTCAATAATGGGCTATAAAGCCATTGTTGAAATGCAATTCAGTGATTTTGTCACTTGCGGATTCAATCAAATCGTCAATAATTTAGCTAAAAGCCATTATCGTTGGGCACAAGCCTCTGACGTAGTAGTCAGAATGCCTACAGGTGCCGGTGTTGGTGCAGGACCATTTCACAGTCAAAGTACCGAGGCCTGGTTTTTCCATGTGCCTGGCTTAAAATTGGTCTATCCAAGTAATCCGTTTGATGCCAAAGGTTTATTGTGCGCATCAATCAATGATCCAAACCCAGTATTATTCTTTGAGCACAAGGCGCTGTACAGAAGTATTGAAGGGGATGTTCCAGACGATTATTACACCTTGGAAATTGGCAAAGCCGGATTAGCAAAAACTGGCGATGCCATGAGTATCATCACCTATGGTTGGGGCGTTCATTGGGCCATTGAAGCCTGCAAACAACTCAATATTGACGCTGATATAGTTGATTTAAAAACCTTATTACCTTGGGACAAACAATGCGTTGAAGCCTCCGTTAAAAAAACAGGAAAAGCCTTAATATTACACGAAGACACATTAGTTGGTGGCATAGGGGGTGAAATAGCCGCTTGGATTGGAGAACATTGCTTTACGCATTTAGATGCGCCTGTAAAGCGTGTTGCCAGCTTAGATACCCCGGTGCCTTTAGCCAAAGATTTAGAAGACAATTTCTTAGCTAAAAAACACTTACACGAAGCCTTGCTTGCGCTTCAAAAATACTAGTTGACCAAAGGGCTATTTTAGCCTAATGTGCTGAAAATCAGATAGAGAAAGGTTGGTACTTTTTTTGTATCTTCGCATCTTCGTATGGCCTTTCGTTGGACAGCATCACCCAAATTAAACGATCAAAAAGTTTCTCAACTGGCTGAGCTGATCAATGTACCCAACATGATTGCTCAACTTTTATTGCAAAGGGGCATTGAAACCTTCGAACAAGCTAAGAAATTCTTCAGACCTCAACTACATGATTTGTATGATCCATTCTTGATGAAAGATATGGACAAAGCCATAGATCGACTGATTTTGGCTATGCAAAAACACGAACGCATTATGGTGTATGGCGACTATGATGTTGACGGCACTACTTCGGTGTCTACGGTCTATTCTTACTTTAAAAAATTCACTTCTAATTTAGAATATTACATCCCAGATCGTTACAAAGAGGGCTATGGTATTTCTAAAATAGGCATTGATTTCGCGAAAGAACAAGGCATTAGTTTAATCATTGCTCTTGACTGCGGGACGCGTTCAATTGAACTGATTGACTACGCCAAATCATTGGGTATTGATTTTATCGTTTGCGACCATCACCTTCCGGGCGATGAACTCCCTAAGGCTGTAGCATTGTTGAATCCTAAACGCAGTGATTGCGACTATCCCTACAAAGAAATGTCTGGTTGTGGCATCGGTTTTAAACTGATACAAGCATATGCCATAGCCAATGAATTACCCATTGAAGATGTATACAAATACCTTGATTTAGTAGCCGTTAGCACATGCAGTGACATCGTTGACATTCGCGACGAAAACCGCATTTTAGTGTATTACGGCCTTAAAAAACTAAACGAAAATCCTTGCATAGGTTTGCAAGCACTTTTACAGAGTTATCAAATCAAAGATGAATACGAGGTGTCAGATATTGTTTTCGGTATCGGTCCTAAAATCAACGCAGCAGGTAGAATAGCAGATGCAAAATCATCGGTCAAACTCCTGATTGAAGAAGATTTTCACCATGCCATGAATTTGGCTAAAACACTTATTGAAAACAACACTGAACGCAAAGACATTGACAACGATATCACCAAAGAAGCACTTGAAATTCTTGAAAACAATGCTGATTTGCGCCAGAAAAAAAGCACTGTCCTTTACAGCGAAAAATGGCATAAAGGCGTTATCGGTATAGTCGCCTCAAGGTTGATTGAAACGTATTACAAGCCTACCATCATTTTTTCTGAAGTCAATGGTATGTTGACAGGGTCTGCTAGAAGCATCAAAAATTTCGACATCCATGATGCCATAGGCGCCTGTGGCGACATTGTTGTTCAATACGGTGGCCACAAATACGCAGCTGGCTTAACCATTAAAAAAGAATCCTTCGATATTTTTACTGAACGTTTTGAAGAAATTGTCAGAACAAAATGTAATGACGAACTCTTAACCCCAGAAATCAGCTACGATACAGAAATCAATTTTGATGAGATCAATGCTAAGTTTTTTACGTTACTTGATCAATTCAAACCGCATGGTCCGGGCAATATGACGCCAATATTCAGAACCAATCAGGCATTTGATGCAGGCAGTAAAATTGTCAAAGAAAAACACCTCAAACTTCAGGCCTATCAGAATGGTAAAAAATTCGATGGCATAGGTTTTAATATGAGTGAATTATTCCCTGTTATCAGTAAAAATCAAGCCTTCGATGTTTGCTACTCACTCGAGATGAATGAATTCAAAGGACAAAAAAATCTACAATTAAAAATTCGAGACGTTAAGGCAAGCGTATGAAATTAAGAGCAGAAAATCTGGTCAAACAATACAAACAAAAACGCGTTGTAAACGACGTGACCATATACGTTGAGCAAGGTGAAATTGTTGGATTGTTAGGGCCAAATGGCGCAGGTAAAACCACCTCGTTCTATATGACAGTTGGTTTGGTGAAACCAGATCAAGGACATATTTATTTAGACGACACTGAGATCACCGATTTACCCATGTACAAAAGGGCCTTAAAAGGTGTCGGTTACTTACCCCAAGAAGCATCTGTTTACCGTGAATTAACTGTTGAAGACAACATTAAAGCTGTTTTGGAATTGACCAACTTAAGCAAAGCTGATCAAGCAGCTAAGCTTGAAAGTTTACTAGATGAATTCAGCTTACACCGCGTTCGAAAGAACTTAGGAAAAGTATTGAGCGGCGGTGAGCGCAGAAGAACAGAAATTGCCAGAGCATTAGCTACTGACCCTAAATTTATTCTGCTGGATGAACCCTTTGCAGGGGTTGACCCTATTGCGGTCGAAGACATTCAACAAATCGTCTATACACTCAAAAAGAAAAACATTGGCATTCTGATCACAGACCATAATGTTCAAGAAACATTAAGCATTACCGATCGTGCCTATTTGTTGTTCGAAGGCAAATTGCTAAAACAAGGCAGTGCCGAAGAATTAGCAGAAGATGAGTTGGTCAGAAAAGTTTATCTAGGTAAGAATTTCGTTTTGAGAAGAGCCATCACAAACGACACTCAATAAACATGAAAACCTTGATCTTTGGGCTCGGAAATATAGGCCCCGAATACAATCAAACACGCCATAATATTGGATTTGAGGTCATTGATGCCTTTGCAGAAAAACACAATTGTAGCTTTGCTTTAAACAAGCATGCAATGTTGGCAGAAGGCCGTCTTAAAAACCAAAGTTTTGTATTGATCAAACCTACAACCTTCATGAACCTTAGCGGAAAAGCCGTTCAATACTACATACAACAATACAAGTGTAGCAAAGATAATATCTTGGTGGTAACAGATGATTTAGCCATTGAATGTTGCCAATTGCGCATTCGATTAAAAGGCAATCATGGCGGGCACAATGGCTTGCGCAACATACAAGAAACCCTGAATTCTGGCGACTACCCTCGGATGAGATTTGGCATTGGAAACCAGTTCAACAAACCGCAACAAATAGACTTTGTTTTGGGCAAATGGAAACCAGAAGAAGTTGAAGCAGTGGGCGCAACCAAACACAAGGCCGTATTGGCCATAGAAAGTTTTTTACTCGAAGGCGCTTCTAAAGCCATGACACAATACAACGGATAATATGAGCCAGACTTTTATATTGGATTTTCAAGTCAGAGACTATGAACTAGATTTACAAGGTATCGTTAACAATGCCGTGTATCAAAATTACTTGGAACATGCGCGTCACGAATTGCTTAAAGCCTTTGATTTGGATTTTCACCAATTGCATTTAGATGGTTTGGATGCTGTTGTGGTGAAATCTGAAATAGACTATAAAAAAGCACTCAAAAGTGGCGATTATTTTCAAGTTCATACCCATGTTGAAAAAGAAGGCCGCTTAAAAATCATTTTTTACCAAAGCATTTTTGTAGGTCCTGACAAGCACTTGGCCCTAAAAGCCAAAATAACAGCAGCCTGCATTAGCAACGGAAAACCTATAGAACCCCTGCTAATACTCAATAAAATGGGTTTACAACCCTGATAGATTAGGGCTAAATTTTTGTTTAAGCTTTTAGCCAAAAATCAGGGCAATTCTACTTTAAAAAACAGCCTGATAAAAGTTGGTTAAAATTAATGTTGAAACCATGCTTTTTTAAACACTTATTTCCTATTTTTGCGTCCGTCAATTAAAAAAAGCACTTAAAAAATGATACTTTTAAACGTAGGCAATAGTCTCTCTGATTACTTACCTATTCTCTTTATGTTCCTTATGGCAGTAGGATTTATCGTCTTATCCATGGTGGCTACTCACGCCCTAGGGCCTAAAAAGAACTCTAAAATAAAATCCGAAGCTTTTGAGTGCGGGATTGAATCTCAGGGTGATGCTAGAACCCCTTTTTCAATCAAATACTTTTTAGTAGCGATTTTATTTGTGCTCTTTGACGTTGAAGTGATCTTCATGTACCCATGGGCGGTTAACTTCAAACAACTTGGCCTTACAGGATTGATTGAAATGTTCATGTTTATGGGCTTTGTGGTGATTGGTTTGATCTACATCATCCGAAAAGGCGCACTAACTTGGGAAAAATAAAGAACCTTTATTCATCTTATCCGTTATACTTAAATCATGAGTGTTGATATTAAACCAGAACACCAGCCAGAGGGCCTAGAAGGCTCAGGTTTTTTTGCCACTTCATTAGACAAAGTGGTCGGTTTGGCGAGAGCCAACTCTTTATGGCCATTGCCATTTGCAACATCATGTTGCGGCATTGAGTTTATGGCTACTATGGCTTCGCATTACGATTTGGCCCGATTTGGATCAGAGCGATTGAGCTTTTCTCCTAGACAAGCGGATTTATTGATGGTGATGGGCACCATCTCCAAAAAAATGGCCCCGATTTTAAGACAAGTATACGAACAAATGGCCGAACCTAAATGGGTATTGAGCATGGGTGCTTGTGCATGCAGTGGTGGTATATTTGACAGCTATTCAGTGCTTCAAGGTATTGACAGAATCATTCCAGTGGATGTTTATATTCCTGGCTGCCCGCCAAGACCAGAACAAGTGCTTGATGGCATTTTAAAAATTCAAGAATTAACCAAATCAGAAAGCATTCGCCGCCGTGATTCACCAGAATACAAAGCAATGTTAGAACAATACGGTATTGAGTAATGACTACTGACTACAACGCATTAAAAGACAGCATTGAGCAAGCTTTAAAAGCTGAGTTCAATGATCACATCATAAGCAGCACATTGGATTATGACTTTCCGGTTTTTACCGTTAAGTCTGATGCCATACATCAGGTTTTGGCATATTTAAAAAACACCGAAGGCTTAGGATTTCATTTTTTAACCACACTTTGTGGCATACACATGCCTGATCAAGCCGGAGCGGAGTTTGGTGTAATGTACCAACTTCACAACATGCACAGCAATCAACGTGTCAGAATTAAAACGTGGTTGTCAAAAGACAATGTTCATGTTCCAACGGCTTCTGATTTATGGCCAGCTGCCAACTGGATGGAAAGACAAGAATTTGATTTTTTTGGCATTAAATTTACTGGACATCCCAATTTGACCCGCATACTTAACATGGACGAAATGAACTACTATCCTATGCGTAAAGAATACCCATTAGAAGACGGTTCAAGAGACGATAAAAACGATAAAATGTTTGGCAGATAACCTATGAAAGACCTTCACAAATCAGACGCTATCGAAGTAGAAAAGGTATACAACACGTTAAACCTTGGCCCTACTCACCCGGCTACCCATGGTATTTTCCAAAACGTTCTTAAAATGGATGGGGAAATCATTGTTGATGCTGTGCCAACTATTGGATACATTCACAGAGCCTTCGAAAAAATTGCCGAACACAGACCATACAACCAAATTACGCCATTAACTGACCGTTTGAACTATTGTTCATCACCCATCAATAACATGGGTTGGCATATGACCGTTGAAAAACTCATTGCTTGTGAAGTGCCTAAAAGAGCTGAGTACATTCGGGTCATCGTTATGGAGTTGTC
>JBEIKN010000036.1:0-11093 GCA_040379725.1 Flavobacteriales bacterium | reverse complement strand
GTAACTGAAGCTGACTGACCACAATCTGGCGCCCCTGTCCAATATAAGCTAGCTTTTTGCGATCCTACTATTTGACCATTAACATAATAAGTTAGGGACGTGATGTTATTGTTCACTAACCAATCTGCAGTTGTTTTGCCATACCAAAAAACATATTGACCTTCATAAGTACAACAGTTGCAATCTTTTTCAGCAGTTTTAGAGTAGTTTTTTGCGCTATTGTCTGTACATCCAGATTCTTTCGCGCAAGAAGAAATAAGGAATAAGGAGATTGATAGAATTAAGTATTTCATGTTTATTTAAATTTTATTAAGTTTTTTTTAGATTCAAATTCGTCCTTTGTAACTGATGTAATTTGCATGTTTCCGTTTTTGTCTAATGTGCAATGATTGTATTTTGATGGAACATAACTTGTCTTGACGGTTTTATCAATTAAAGGCGTACCTTCAACTACATAAAGGAAAGCAAACAATAGTTTAAGACGCAAAGTCAATCAAATACGTCATTCATTGCTTGCAAGTCTGAATTGTATTACTTTTGTGGCTGTTTATGATGACCGAAGACATCCTCAAATCGTATTTGCATACGCTGCGTTTGGATTTGAATTTTTATAAAGACTCTATTAGAGAAGTCAGTGATGACATCATTGCAGAAGGCTTTAGTCAATACCCCATTTTTGTGGCGCATCAAGAAGACGTCACCCTTGGTGAAACCATTTTAGACCGTCAGGAATTAGGCACCAATTTTACCATTCAAGCCACCACGCTCGAAGAACTCGTTAACAAACAAATCATATTAGCAGCCAACGTTGACCGCTTTAAACAAGCCTTTAAAAACCCAAAGGAACAATGTTGTATATTCTTGGTCAGCACCCACGGTGCACAATTTGTATTTGTACCCTACGAACTCACCCCTCCACCACAAACCCCAGACGATCATGCAGCCTAAGGTAGCTGTCGTCATATTGAACTTCAACACCAGAAATTTCTTAGAACAATTTCTACCATCGGTATGTGCCAGCACCTACCCAAACCTCGACATCGTTATAGCAGACAACGCTTCAACAGACGACTCTGTCAGCTTTGTTCAACAACACTACAGCCGCTGTCAACTCATCACACTTGACAAAAATTACGGCTTTACAGGCGGTTATAATCAAGCACTTAAGCACGTAAAAGCCGACTATTACATACTCCTCAACAGCGACGTACAAGTCACTCCCAATTGGATTGAACCCATGATTGACCTCATGCAAAGTTCAAACAAGATCGCAGCCGTACAGCCCAAATTATTAGCACAACACAGCCCAACACATTTTGAATATGCCGGAGCAGCAGGCGGTTACATCGATCACTTAGGCTTTCCATTTTGTAGAGGCAGAATATTTGAATCTCTAGAAACCGACAACGGACAATATCAAGACAATAAACAAGTCTTCTGGGCCACAGGAGCAGCCTTGCTCATCAAAGCTGAATTGTATCATAGCATAGGCGGTCTTGACGACGACTTCTTTGCCCACATGGAAGAAATAGACCTCTGTTGGAGACTTCAAAATGCAGGTCATCAAATATGGGTATGCCCGCAAAGCACAGTCTACCACGTAGGTGGCGGCACACTCCAGAAATCCAACCCACGCAAAACCTATTACAACTTTCGCAACGGCCTCATACTACTCTATAAAAACCTACCACGTACTAAACTCATTACAGTGCTCATTCAGCGATGGATACTCGACATTGTAGCAGCCCTCTGGTTTTTAGTACAAGGCAAAACAGGCGACTTTAAAGCCATCGCCAAAGCGCACATCCACTTTCTGTTTCAATTCAGAAAATGGTCCAAAAAACGCCAAGAAAATCAAACCCATGCGGCCTATTACAGCCCACAAGTATACAAAGGCAGTATCGTCTGGGAGCACTTTAAAAACAAAGTCAAAACCTATTCTCAGCTCAACAGCAAACTGTTTCAGTAAAAACGGTCAAAACCCAATTGTAAAATCCATAAATAAATGCTTAAATTTGCATCAAATTCTAAGCACCAATGAGTGATGCCATAAAGCACGAATGCGGGGTAGCCTTTATCAGGCTCTTAAAACCACTTGAACACTTTACCCAAAAATATGGCACGCCATTTTACGGACTAAAAAAATTGCAACTTCTAATGGCCAAGCAAATCAATCGCGGCCAAGACGGAGCAGGCATAGGGGTCATTAAACTCGATCCTCAATTTGGCAATCGCTACATAGCACGTAAACGCTCCAATTCAAAAAATCCAGTCGCTGATATCTTTGAAGAAGTCAACCAAAGCCTAAGCGAACTCGATGCGGACAACCTCTACAACAGCCTCTACTTAAAAGAACACTTTCCATACGCAGGCGAGTTACTACTTGGCCATTTGCGCTACGGCACACATGGCGGCAACAGCCTCGAAAACCTACATCCATTTTTAAGACAAAACAACTGGATGTGTCGCAACCTTGTATTAGCTGGTAACTACAACATGACCAATGTTGACGAACTATTTACTCAGCTCATAGAACTCGGACAACAACCAAAAGAAATTTCAGACAACGTCACCATGCTCGAAAAAATCGGGCACTTCTTAGACGAAGAAAACGAAAAACTATTCAAAAAATTCAAACAAGAAGGCTATGACAATTTTGAAATCACTCAAAAAATAAAAGAGCACCTATCTGTCGAAAACATCTTAAAACAAGCCTTTAAACGCGCTGATGGCGGATATAACATGGTCGGTATGATAGGACACGGCGCCAGCTTTGTTATGCGCGATCCTAACGGCATTAGACCATCGTTCTGGTATGCCAATGATGAACTACTTGTTGTAGCCTCTGAAAGACCAGCCATCATGACCGCCTTTAACGTTGCATACAAAGACATTAAAGAAGTCACCCCAGGTTGTGCCCTCATCATTCAAAAAGACGGCAGCTATGCTGAAGCCAGAATACTTGACGAACAACCCATCAAAGCCTGTTCTTTCGAACGCATATACTTCTCAAGAGGCAATGATGCAGACATCTATAAAGAACGCAAAAACCTTGGCAAACTCTTAGCGCCAAAAGTATTGGAAAGACTCCATTACAACATTGAAAACACGGTGTTTGCCTATATACCAAACACCGCTGCAACCTCATTCTACGGCATGATAGACGGCGTCAATGATTGGTTAAAAATACACCGCTCTGAAGTGCTGATGGCAGAAAAAGACACCCTCACACCAGAACGCATTCAAGAAATTCTTACCTACCGTATACGCCGTGAAAAAATTCTGGTTAAGGACGCCAAAATGCGCACCTTTATCACCAACGATAACGACCGCGAAGACATTGTCGGACACGCTTATGACGTCACTTACGGCATCATAGAACCCAAACAAGACACCCTCGTCATCATTGATGACTCCATCGTAAGAGGTACCACCTTAAAAACCAGCATCCTCAAAATTCTTGGCAGGTTACAACCTAAGAAAATCATTGTTGTATCAAGTGCTCCACAAATCTTATTCCCTGACTGCTATGGCATTGACATGAGCAGACTCAAAGACTTTGTTGCCTTTAGAGCGCTATTAGCCCTCCTAAAAGAAAACAACTTAGAACACAAGCTCACAGAAACATACGAACTCTGCAAAGCAGAAATGCTCAAGCCAAAAGAAGAAATGGTCAACCAAGTTGTCGGATTGTACAAACTCTTTACAACCGAACAAATCTCTTCTAAAATTGCTCAAATCGTCACACCAGAAAACTTTGAACCTGAGGTAGACATCATCTTCCAAAGTGTAGAAGACCTCCACAAAGCCTGTCCTAATCACACTGGTGATTGGTACTTTACCGGCGATTTCCCTACACCAGGCGGCAATAAAATCGCCAATAGATCCTTTGTGTATTTTATGGAGAACAACAATGCAAGAGCCTATTAAAAAGGCTTAAGAACATGATTCTTCTGATTGACAACTACGACTCCTTTACTTACAATCTCACTGACTATTTTTTGCAACTCGGTCAGGATATAGAAGTCATCAAAAATGACACACACACACCACAAGCACTCCAATCAAAATCGTTTGATGCCATTGTCATTTCGCCAGGACCCAACAGACCCAAAGACTCAGGGCATTTAATGGCCATCATTGACGCTTATCACCAACAACTTCCCATACTCGGTATCTGTTTAGGCCATCAAGCTTTGGGTGAATATTTTGGCGCCACACTCACACACGCCAAGCAACCCATGCACGGCAAAGTCAGTTCTATTCAACACTCAGAGAAAGGCATTTACAAGCATATACCACAACACATCAATGTGTGCCGATACCACAGTTTAATCTTAGAACAATTTGAACAAACACCACTCAGCATCAATGCCAAATCTGATTTAGGTGAATGCATGGGCTTTGAACACAACACGCTACCTATTCAAGGCATACAATACCACCCAGAAGCCATACTCACAGAATACGGAATTGATATACTCGGCAATTGGTGCAAAAGCTTAAGGTAGTTTAAATGGCAAAATCTTAACGGCCGATTCTTGTAACACAAAACCGTAATCCAAACAAAATACATATACTTTTTTACCTTGTTTTTGCTCATGGGTATGAAAAGCAAAATTATATCCCATGGCTTCTAAGGTATCTTTGTTGAGTGTACAATCCGTTTTTTGTTGGTATAAATATGCCAATATTCGCCGGTTGTTTTTAAGCGTAGATTGAATGTGTTGCAGACCATTGTCTTGCGCTTTCAACAAACGGTTATGGTATAAATTTCTGCAAGCCGAATCGCAAAATTTTTTATCGCTGCGGCCATAAATCACTTCCTTGCATTCTAAACAAACCCTTGACATACCTCACTAAATTAACATAAATTTTAAAGTCAATCAATCTTCAAAACCACTATATTGCACCAAGTATCAAAACTGTTTAACATGATCAAATACAAAGCTACAGCCATCGTATTGTTACTGTGCATACTCAACTGGAATTGTCAAGCACCCAAAGCCATCGTTCAGGTCAATCAAAAGCCCTTGAACATCATATTACTCATTGGTGATGGCATGGGACTAGCGCAAATCTCAGCTGCATCATTCACCAACGGTGGTTTGTTTATAGACCTCTTCAAAATCATAGGGCTTATTCAAACTTCGTCATCCGATGACTATATTACCGACAGTGCAGCAGGGGCAACAGCCTACAGCACAGGATGTAGCACTTATAATGGCGCTATAGGCGTTGGGCCAGACAGTTTAAAACGCATTACCGTTATTGAGCAAGCTGAACAAAAAGGTTTATCGACCGGTTTAATTGCCACTTGTAGTATTACACACGCCACACCTGCGGCTTTCTATGCGCATCAAATCAACAGAGAGATGCATTCAGCCATCGCCTCTGACATCTATGCGCAAAACATAGATTTTATAGCCGGATCGGGCAAACCCTATTTTGATTTGAATCAACTCAATAAAGCCCAATATGCATTGCACACTGGCGCGCAAACACCAACAGTAAAGCCAGGCGAAAAACTATGTTGGTTTTACAACGACAGCATCAATATGCCCAAAGCACCTCAAAGAGGTCCATGGCTCCAACAAGCCACCACTTTGGCCTTGCAACAACTTTCAAGTAATGCCAAAGGTTTTTTCTTAATGGTCGAAGGCAGTCAAATTGATTGGGGTGGGCACAACAAAGATTTTAATTACACCAACACAGAACTCAAAGATTTTGATTTAGCAGTTGGCGCTGCGTTGGATTATGCTAAAAGCCATGGCAACACATTAGTGATTGTTACAGCTGATCACGAAACTGGAGGACTATCGCTCAATCATGGTGACCTTAAAAATAAAACCCTTGAAACCCATTATGCCAGTGGGCACCACAGTGGTATTATGGTGCCGATCTATGCCTATGGACCTGGTGCTGAACAATTTATGGGTACATACAAAAACACTGAAGTTCACACCAAAATCAAAACCTTGTTAAACTTATGAGGCTAGGCTCTAGTAATCAAAAAGCCCCATCCTAAGGACGGGGCTTTTTTAATGTATGGGAATAAAGGACTATTTAACTTCTTCGAAAGACACATCTTCGACGTTATCAGCACCGGCAGTGTTAGCACCACTAGCACCATTAGCACTGTTTGCACCTTCAGCAGCTTGTGCTTGTTGTTGAGCATTGTACAAATCCTGGCTAGCAGCTTCCCAAGCCTTGTTTAAGGCCTCTGAAGCCGTATCGCAAGCAGCAACGTCTTTGTTTTGATGGGCAGTTTTCAACTCAGCCAAAGCGGTTTCGATAACATGTTTCTTGTCTTCAGGCAATTTATCGCCATATTCTTTCAAATTCTTTTCAGATGTGAAAACCAAGGTGTCAGCAGCATTCAATTTTTCAACCTCTTCTTTGGCTTTTTTATCGCTCTCTGCATTGGCCTCAGCTTCTCTCTTCATTTTATCAATTTCGTCTTTGCTTAATCCACTTGAACTCTCAATTCTGATCTTTTGTTCTTTACCTGTGCCTTTGTCTTTAGCACTTACGTTTAAAATACCGTTTGCATCAATATCAAAAGTCACTTCGATTTGAGGCACGCCTCTTTGAGCTGGTGGAATACCATCTAAGTTAAACATACCAATAGTACGGTTGTCTTTAGCCATAGGTCGCTCACCTTGTAACACGTGTAATTGTACACTCGGTTGGTTATCAGCAGCTGTGCTAAATACTTCGCTCTTCTTGGTTGGGATAGTGGTATTGGCTTCAATCAATTTGGTCATTACACCACCGTAAGTTTCAATACCCAAGCTCAAAGGTGTAACATCTAATAACAACACGTCTTTAACTTCGCCTGTCAATACACCACCTTGAATCGCTGCACCAACGGCAACTACTTCGTCAGGGTTAACGCCTTTGTTTGGCGCTTTGCCAAAGTATTTTTCAACGGCAGCTTGCACAGCAGGAATACGCGTGCTACCACCCACTAAAATGATTTCATCAATGTCCGAGGTGCTCATACCAGCGTTTTTCAAAGCTGATTTACAAGGCTCAATGGTTCTTTGTACTAGACTGTCAACCAATTGTTCGAACTTTGCTTTGCTCAGGGTTCTTACCAAGTGTTTAGGAATACCGTCCACTGGCATTATGTAAGGCAGATTGATTTCAGTGCTGGTTGTACTTGATAATTCAATCTTAGCTTTTTCAGCAGCTTCTTTTAAACGCTGTAAAGCCATTGGATCTTTACTCAAGTCAAGACCACCGTTTTCGTCTTTGAATTCTTGTACCAACCAATCAATGATTTCTTGGTCAAAGTCGTCACCACCGAGGTGGGTATCACCATCAGTAGCCTTTACTTCGAATACGCCATCGCCTAATTCTAAAACTGAAACGTCGTGGGTACCACCACCGCAGTCAAATACCACGATTTTCATGTCGGCATTTTTCTTATCTAAACCATAAGCCAAAGCCGCAGCAGTTGGCTCGTTAATGATACGTCTTACGTTTAAGCCGGCAATTTCGCCTGCTTCTTTGGTAGCTTGTCTTTGTGCGTCGTTAAAGTAAGCAGGAACGGTAATTACTGCCTCTCTAACTTCTGTGCCCAAGTAATCTTCAGCTGTCTTCTTCATTTTTTGAAGGATCATAGCACTAATTTCTTGTGCAGTGTATAATCGGTCGTCAATTTTAACTCTTGGTGTATTGTTGTCGCCTTTTACCACTTCGTATGGTACACGCTTCATTTCTTTTTCAACTTGGTCAAACGAGTTGCCCATAAAACGTTTGATAGAGAAAATGGTATTGCGTGGATTGGTAATGGCCTGACGCTTAGCTGGATCGCCAATTTTGCGTTCGCCATCTTTCATAAAACCTACCACAGATGGGGTAGTACGTTTACCTTCGCTGTTAGCAATTACAACAGGTTCATTGCCTTCCATTACAGAAACGCAACTGTTGGTTGTTCCTAAATCGATGCCTATTATTTTACTCATAAAATTGTGTTTTTTAAAGGTTGTTTAATGAACTGTATTTGTCAAACAAAGTGCCACAGTTAAAGCACTGCCAAACCTTGACATTTTGTTACAAAGCCCAAAAACCCTGACACATTTTGTGTCAAAAAGTCCTGAAAAAGTCTTGAGAGGAAGGGTTTAAACTACTTTACAAAGCCCATTTTTTTATAATCGGCTCCGCTCACAATGGTGTTTTTTGTGATGTCTGAAAGATCAACTTGATCAATATAATAGGTGTTGCGCGAAGCAAAAATACCAACGCCGTTGCTCACATTGGTGTACTCACTTTGTTTTTGAACAATGCCAATTGAAGGCGTTGATGCCTGAATGTAGTTGTCCAATTCTTGGTTACCACTCACCAACATAAACGAACAAGGCTTAAACTTGCGGATCACGTTGGGATTAAAAGGAATGTTGTTCAGCAATAAATCGTAAAACAATATGCCGGGTATGCGCTGAATGACATATTCCTTGCCCTGATCGGATAAGGTTCTATAACTTCTTAGAATTTTCCATTCTATGGTTTTATCCGTCTTTTTAGACGTGTCAAACGCATCAATTTCAGTGTAGTTAAAGACAAAATAGGCATCGAAAATTTTACCGTTTTTAGGCGCCATAAATTGAATTTGCATGCTGCTAGTGGTTTGTATAGCAATGATCTTTTGCGAAGGCGATACCGGATAAGCCACAAAAGGTGTGTAGACAATATTGGTTTTGGCCACTACTTTTTTACCGGATGTTGGCAGGTTCAATTCAATTTGGTAAGTGTATTTGTTGTTGATGCGTTGATTGGTTACATACAAATAGTTTGGAGAGGTGGCAAAGTAACCACTGTCTTTTAGTGCCACATTGGCTTTTGTGAGTGGAAATCGGTTGCCGGTTTCAAGTTCTACCAATTCAGGTTTAATGCTATCAAAATACAAGGAATCGGCTATTTTGGCCACATCGCTGGCTTTAGCATTTGGATTGATGAATACCTTGTTGATTTTTATAAATTGCCAAAACTGGTTAGGGTCTAATAGCGCGTAAATAGAAGCGTTTTCTTCGTAAGGCGCTAAGACTTCAATATCGTTTGAACAACCATTAAAGCCCAATATGCTTAAGCCCAAAACCAAATATAGAAAAGCCCCTTTCATTCGAGTTATTTGTATTAAATTTGCCCTTGATGGCACATGCAAAGATGATGAAATTAATTCTAATTTGTTTATTGGGCAGTGGATTTTTTGTTCAAGCTCAAGAAGTCAGTAAAGAATTTACCAAACAGGTTTTGAATGAACAGTTTGATCAGGTAGATAAAAATTGGACCAGCACGTTTAATGCCGACAACTTATTCATTGCTCAAAATGGTTACTTTGATCTCTTTCGCCAAAACAAACAATCCGGTTATTATTTGTTTCCAAATAAATCAGAAAGCTACAAAGGTTTTTTGCTAGAAACCAAAGTGCAATTTGCCGCCCACGACAATAAATCTGAAAGCGCTGGTGTGGTGGTTATGGCCAATGAGGCTGGTGGTGGCTTATTGATTGAATGGAACCAAAAAAAGGCCTTTAGAATTGTTAGAGTATACAAAGACAAACAAATTCCAATTAATGGACAAAGCGGTGAGGGTTGGATCAAGTCATCAGCGATTTCTAAAACAGACAATACCATCAGTTTAAAAACCTACGATAAAATCTATGATTTGTACATCAATCAAACATTTGTGAAGAGTTTTACAGATATAGAGCTCAACCGGGGTAAAGTGGGTATTTATGTCGGTCCTAACAGCAAAGTGCGTTTTGATTACCTTAAGATTTGGGAAGAAGCCATCAAAGAACCCCTGCAAATAGATACAGCCAAATCTTCATTAACGGATGTCCAAGCATTCACGAAGGTTATTGTAAAACTAAAGGAACAACTTCAAAGTCGCGATCGTAGCATCGAAGTCTTAAAAAATCAGTTAAGTCAATGCGAGTCCAATGCTATGGATGGCGCTAGAACTTCAGAAGAGCCGACAGATTCCAGTACTTTACGCCAACAATTAACAGTCCTGCAAATTGAGAATGATAGCATGCGCCGAGATTTGATGCTGATGGAAGATGAAATTGAATCATTGCAGCAATTCAAAAAAATGGTGGCAGAAGGCAACGAAGGCGATATTGTGATCCAATTGACCCAATTGCTCGACCAATACAAAAAGAATACAGACTCTTTAACACAACTCAATAAGCATCTTGAATTTGATAATAAAACCATGTATGTTGAGGTCAAAGAATTGGTTAAAACCATGGACCGTAACCAGGCAGAAATTCTTCAATTTAAAAAAGACCAGATCCGCTTTTTACAAACCATTGATAGTTTGCAAAAAACTTTGCAGCAACTTAAGCCTGTAGAGCCTTCAAAAACCGAAAACACAAAAGAATTAAGCGATGAAGAAAAGCTTCAGCTGATGATAGAGAAAGAAAAAGAAGAACGCAGAAAGCGCAAAGAAGAAGAGGATAAAAAACCAACAGAAGGCAATGGACAATAGCATACAAGTTGTAAAAATTAAAACCCTTGCAGAACGTCAAGCGGCCTTTGACATCAGACATAAGGTATTTGTGATTGAACAAGCGGTTGATGCAGCTGAAGAATATGACGATGACGATGAGCGTTGCACCCATTTTTTAGCCTATTGTCAAGGTCAGGCATGTGGCACTGCGCGCTGGCGCTTTAAAGATAAAGGCATCATTAAACTCGAGCGCTTTGCTGTCGATAAAGCATTCAGGAGTAAAGGAGTAGGTGCCGCTTTGGTCCAAGCAGTTTTGACCGATTTGCCCTATGCCGAAAAGGTCATGATGCATGCGCAAATCCACGCCATTCCTTTTTACGAAAAACAAGGTTTTGAAACTTACGGGCCACAGTTTGATGAAGCTGGCATTCAGCATTTTGCCATGAAGCTTAAACAGACTGATTAACCCAATTTTTATCCTCAAGATTCCAATAATTTCAATTAAATTCGCCAACCAAAATCACAGAATATGTTAAAAGGTAAAACCACTCTAATCACCGGTGCCAGTAGAGGTATTGGTAAAGGTATTGCAGAAGTTTTTGCAAAAAATGGTTCTAATATTGCGTTTACAT
>JBEIKN010000035.1:0-11130 GCA_040379725.1 Flavobacteriales bacterium | reverse complement strand
CAGGGACAATTACCGTTCAACCAGTATCGAAGTTTGGTTGCTTGGGGCCAAAATCAAGTTTAAATGTTACCTTGGTTGCCTCACCACCAACGCCCAATATAAAGTTAGTTGATACAGTTTGTATCAATGGGAATGCTCAATATTCTACACTTAATACGCCAGGGTATTCTTATCAATGGTGGGTATTCAATGGCGCTATTCAAGGCAGTTCAACAGGCAATGCAGTCAATATCGTATGGGGAAATGCTGGTTTGGCTTGGGCTAAATTGGTCCAGTACAACAACAATGGTTGCCCGAGCGATACAGCTAAAATCAATGTATGGGTTTCAAAGCCTAGTACCCCTCAAATTATAGGAAAACCCTCAGTTTGCCCAAATACTAAACTGGTCTTATACAGCATTCAATCACCGAATCTTCAGAGTGCTTACAAATGGGTCGTGAATGGAGGGAATATTCAGTCCGCGCCAAGTTCAAACTCAATATTAATCAATTGGGGTAACCCAGGCATGGGATTTGTCAAAGTGGTTGAACTCAATAAATTTGGATGTGTTAGCGACACAGGTATTTTCGGCGTTGATAAAAATTATAATCTTAGTGTTGATCTCATTCAAGGCGACACCGATGTCTGTGCCAATACCCTTGGCGAAGTTTATCAAGTGGCCAATGCCCCAAATACGGTTTATCATTGGTCTTTAATGGGAGGTACTATTGTTTCCGGACAAGGCACTTACCGCATTACGGTTGATTGGGGAGCTGCTGCAACTGGTCAAATCAGTCTGTATGAAACCAGTTATGATTCCATCAATGCAAAGATTTGTATCAGTAACCAAGTTTCTAGAACCGTTAATATTAGACTCAATCCAAGCGCCAATGTGATCTTGGGTGTGTTTGAAGTTTGTCAATCCAATTGGCAATCAACTTACCAACTGATTGGTATGACTGGCTCAAAATACCTATGGTATGTGAATAATGACAGCTCCGGAATCGTTGGCCAAGGTAGTTCAACCATAACTTTGCCATTTAAAACGGCTGGAACCTTTATCATCAAAGTGATAGAAACCTCTATGTATGACTGTCCGGGTATAGCTGTAATTGATACATTAATTGTACACCCAAAACCACAAACCTCTAAAATCATTGGCGACAGTATTATCTGTGCCAATAATGTGCTTAATTTCAATTATTCGGTTACAGGCGCATCGACTTCTAGCTATTCATGGTTTGTATCTGGCGGTACCATTAAAACAGTGAATAAAAATTCGGTAGTAATCGATTGGTTTGGAAAGACCAATAATGTCATTAAAGTTGTTGAGCTGAGTGATTTTAATTGCTTGGGCGATACTCAGTTCTTAAAGGTTTATTATGATAATCCACATTTGCATTTGGATTACATCACAGTAAATCCTCCACCTGCTTCAGATAAAGGGATAGATGCCTATTGGCATTTGATCAATGCGCCGGTTTATAAACAGAATTTTGTCATAGAAAAACGCGTTGCAGGATCAGGGTCATCTTTTGCCCCTGTTGCAAGCATTGCATCAGGCAATACCAACTACAATGATGTACCAACCATGAATGATTCCAATGCTTGGGAATACAGAATCAAAGGCTCAGATTTATGTGGTAACGTTTTGTATACCAATGCACATACCAACATACTTTTGAAAGGGTATAAAACCACTGGCTATGATGTCTTTATGTATTATACGCCTTATTTAGGATGGAATAATGCTGCCATCCAATATGATGTGTTTAGATGGTTACCTACAACCAATACCTATGAGTTGTACGAGCCTAAAATCAATGGATTTTCAACGCTTTATAGCAATGGACTGGAAGCCTATACCCAATGTTATAGAATCAGGGGGAATAAAGTTGGTACAGATACCTTTACATGGAGTAACGAGGTCTGTTTTAATTTTGAACCTGTTCTGTTTGTGCCGAATGCATTCTCTCCAAATAAAGATGATTTAAACGAGCGTTTTGGGGTTAAAGGAGGTGCTCTAAAATCTGTAGAATTACATGTATACAACCGTTGGGGTGAAGAGTTGTTTATTGGTCATGATATCACAGATACTTGGGATGGTACTTACAAAAATCAAGACCAGCCACAAGATGTGTATATGTACTATTGTCATTATGTTGGTTTTGATGGTAGGCACTATGCCGCTAGAGGCACAGTGACTTTGCTGCGATAATTTTATTGGACAGTAAGCGATTCTTTTCAGATTTTTTTCGAATGGAGCTGTCAAAAAAAACACGACATTTGTAAGCAGATTATGGCAATTAAAATCACCGACGAATGCATCAATTGTGGTGCTTGTGAACCAGAATGTCCAAACAACGCGATTTACGAAAGTGGCGTAGAGTGGCGCATTAAAGACGGCACCAGTGTTGAAGGTGTCTTTCAGTTAATTGATGGCAACAGTATTGCAGTTGATCAAAAAATGAAACCTCTAAGTGAAGAGGTGTATTTTATTGTTCCAGACAAATGCACAGAATGCATGGGTTTCCATGAAGAACCACAATGTGCCGCTGTTTGTCCTGTAGACTGCTGCGTTCCTGACCCTGATCATGCCGAGACCGAAGCGATTTTGCTCGACAGAAAATCAAGATTGCATATTTAATGGATCAAAAAGGGACTTGTCTTCAGACGTATATACCCATGAGAGCTTCAGCTTCGCCTGCAGCCGAAATGGTTAGCAGTATCGTATTTGGAGAGTCTTATACCGTCTTACAGAACCAAAATGGTTTTCTAGAAATTGAAACAGATTTTGACCATTACAAAGGTTGGATCAGTGCCAATACTTATCAAGCCTACCAAGCTTTTGAAGCTATTTGCGATGCCTTGTTTTATGAGGCTAAGTCAAGTCATGAATTCATGTTTATTCCGTGTGGTGCTAGTATCCCAGCTTCGAAACAATTTGAACTCAATGGCAAACAGTTTAAAATTGTTCATGACAACAAGCCTTCACATCATTTGCCTTTAAGTTTGAGCCTTCAAAGTTTGGCTCAAAAATTCATTAATACCCCGTATTTGTGGGGTGGTCGTTCTTTCATGGGAATTGATTGTTCTGGATTTATTCAGATGCTATTTAAAGCGCATGCAATTGCGCTTCCAAGAGATACCTCTCAGCAAATATTAATAGGAGACTCTGTTGAATGGGCGCAAGCAAAACCATGTGACTTGGTGTTTTTTGCCAAACCAGATACTGATAAAGTCTCGCATGTAGGTATGCTACTCAGTAAGCAGAAGGTCATTCATGCCAGCGGTGTGGTTAAAATCAATGCGCTCAGTCCTAATGGTATAGAATTGGATTCTGGGATAGACTATAAAACCATCGCAATCCGACGCATCATTCCATGAGCATTGATCCAAATTGGAAAAAACGCAGCCGAGATCTGCAAAAACAATTTAAACGGTTTTTGGATCGTGTTGTGGTTTCAAAATACATCAAGCAATTACCTGAACTTCATGAACAAGCTTTTGAGCGCATCAATTGCTTAGACTGTGCCAATTGCTGTAAAAATCATAGTCCAACCTTTAAAACGCCTGACATCAAACGCATCAGCAAGTATTTAAAGCTAAAGGAGTCGGTTTTGATTGATCAGTATTTGACTCTAGACGAAGACAATGATTACGTCCTCAAACAATCGCCTTGCGTGTTTTTAAATACCGACAACACCTGTCAGATCTATGATGTAAGACCATCTGATTGTGCTAGATATCCTTATACAGACGAAGATGTTTTACTCAAACGCAAACAAATTACCTTGGCCAATACACAAGTTTGCCCTGCTGTTTTTTCTATATTAGAGAAAATCTCTTCAATTGATTAATTTTGTGACAATGAAAATTGATTGTCACGCGCACATAATGCCTGCCCATTGGCCAGATTTGAAATATAAATTTGGATATGGCGGTTTTATATATCTAGACCACGATCCTAAAACCAAAACAGCAAAAATGATGCGTGATGATGGCAAGTTCTTTAGAAAAGTGGAAGAAAATTGCTTTAATCCGGAAGCCATTTTGTGGGATATGTCAGCCAATCAGGTTGATCAAATGGTTTTGTGCACGGTGCCAGTGTTATTTAATTATTGGGCTAAGCCAAATGATGCCGCTTGGTGGGCAAGTTTTTTAAATGACCATATTGCAGAAGTGCAAAGCCAAAGACCTGATAAATTTATTGCCCTCGGGACTTTGCCTATGCAAGACATCCCACTAGCAATAAAGGAACTTGAGCGTTTAAAAACACTGCAAGTTAAAGGGGTACAAATAGGTTCAAATATCAACAATGTGAATCTAGATGATGATCGCTTTTTGCCATTATATGCAGCTATGGAATCACTTGATATGGCTTTGTTTGTGCATCCATGGGAAATGATGGGAGAGGAGTATACTCAAAAGTTCTGGTTGCCTTGGTTGGTCGGTATGCCGGCAGAAACATCCAGAGCAGTTTGTAGTATGATATTTGGGGGTATTTTTGATAAGTTTCCAAAATTACGCGTCATGTTTGCGCATGCTGGCGGCTCATTTCCATTTACGCTCGGAAGGATTGCCCACGGATGGTCTGTGCGACCTGATTTGGTGAATTTAAACGATGTAAAGAATCCAAAAGATTACATTGGCAAATTTTGGGTAGATGGGATTACCCATGACACCAAAGCATTTGACTATTTATTAGAGATGTTTGGATCTGAAAAAATTTGTTATGGCACTGACTATCCATTCCCTCTCGGAGATTTGGAGCATGGTGCTTTTATAGCCAACAATCCCAATATTTCTGATGTCGACAAGCGTAATATTTTTTCAGAGTCAGTGAAACATTTTTTGAAATTGTAATTGAGGCCATTCGTAAAACATATAAGCAGTTCAAGTAATCCAAGTTTTAAGAGCTTGTTGAATCTTGAAAAGTCTAAGCAAAGAAAACTCAGTCAATTGGCAATGGTTGAGGGGCATATTGAATTGCAAATGGCCTTTGAATCAGGTCGTGAATTTGTTCAATTATATTATTCTAATGCTTTGCAGGATACCTCATTTATTGAGCAAGTCGCCAAGCAATGGCCAAAAGTTGAAGTATTCGAAATCACTCAAGACTTATACGCTAAAACCGTTTATAGAGCATCAACTGAACACATTATAGGCGTGGTTAAAACCAAACAAACCGATCTAAAGTCATTGGATTTGACATTATCGCCTTTGATCTTAATCGTAGATGGTGTAGAAAAGCCCGGGAATTTAGGCGCCATTTTAAGAACAGCAGATGCCGCGGCTATAGATGCTGTCATATGCTGTGATTTACCCGGTGATTTGTTCAATCCAAATACCATAAGGGCCAGCTTAGGAACTGTTTTTACAGTGCCAATTGTTCAATGCAATTCAACAGAAGCTCAAGCTTGGTTAAGTCATAACAAGATTGTTTGCTATTGCTCAAATTTGCATCAGGCAAAGAATTATTTTGAGATGGATTATAGAGGTCCTTCAGCTATTATTGTCGGAACGGAATCGTCTGGTGTATCTCAGCAGTGGATACAATATGCTCAACATCAAGTTAAGATTCCAATGTTGGGTAAAATCGATAGTATGAATGTGTCAGTTGCAACGGCCATTATGCTTTACGAGGCCAGAAGACAGAGGTTAGGCCTTTGATTCAAATTGTTTAGCCAATTCAAACAACAAAGCTTCGTTACAACTGTTGCCCATCAATTGCATGCCAATTGGCATTTGGTTAATTGGGTGTTTGCCAAACGGAATTGATAAACCCGGAATGCCGGCTAAATTGGCTTGAACCGTAAACAAATCTGCCAAATACATGGCAATAGGATCATTTGATTTTTCGCCCACATTAAACGCTACAGTGCTGGTGGTCGGGGTGATTATGATGTCAAAATTCTTGAAGATATCTAGGGTTTTTTGTCTGATAAGTTGACGCACTTTTTGTGCTTTGGTATAGTAAGCGTCATAAAAATCACTGGTGAGCACAAAGGTGCCCAACATAATTCTGCGTTTTACTTCTGGACCAAACCCTTCAGTTCTTGAGCGTTTATAGGTGCTTTCTAAGTCTTTTGCTTCGCTGCTTCTATGGCCATAGGTTAAACCTGAAAAACGACTTAAATTACTGCTTGCTTCTGCAGTGGTTAGTATTTGGTAGCAAGGCACCATGCTGTCAAGGTATGGAAAATCAATGCCCTCAACGGTATGTCCTTTTGCTTTGAGCTCAGTAATAAAGGCTTCAGTTGCTTGTTTAAGCTCTGGCTCAATGCCTTTGTGTTCAATACAATCTTTAATGTAAGCAATCTTCAAATATTTATTGATTGTGCTCAGATAATTAGGCTTGCTTTGAAGCATGGTGGCATCATGTTGATCTGGGCCAGCGATGGTTTCCAAAATCATTTGCATGTCGCTCACCGAACTTGTAAATGGGCCTATTTGGTCAAAACTACTAGCGAAGGCAATCAACCCCCAACGGCTAATGGTGCCGTAGGTTGGATATATGCCATAAAGCCCTGTAAAAGCAGCTGGTTGTCTGATTGAACCACCAGTATCGCTGCCCAATGAGGCCAGACACATATCAGCTTGAACTGCCACAGCGCTTCCTCCACTGCTGCCTCCTGGAACTCTGCTGTTGTCATAGGCATTTAAAACAGGTCCAAATGCGGAGTTTTCATTACTAGCACCCATGGCAAATTCATCGCAATTGGTTCTGGCTATAATGATGGCATCAGCGTTTAAAAGTCTTTCAACCACTGTTGATGAGAACAATGATTTAAAGCCCGTGAGTATTTTAGAAGATGCCGAAGAAGCATGGTCTTTATAAACAATATTGTCTTTGATGGCGATGACCATGCCGGCCAAAGTGCCCGCATTCCCGTGCTTGATTTTTTCTTGAATGATGACTGATTGTGCCTTAGCTTCATCAGAAAACACTTCAAGCACAGCATTCAAATGCTTTTGAGTATCAATTTTCTCAAGGTAATAATCAACAAGTGATGGTAAAGTTATGAGATCGGAATCAATGGCTGACCGAACCTCTTGCAAAGAAGAAAAACGTTTAGTCATTTAGAAATCAACAACTATTTGGTGTTTTCTGAATCTTTCGGTTTTTCGTTTATGCCTTTTTCGATCTCGCTTTTAACGTTGTTTTTAGCGTCGTTGAATTCACGAATACCACTGCCTAAACCTCTCATCAATTCAGGAATTTTTTTACCTCCGAAGAAAAGCACTACAACTAAGATGATGACTATCCACTCTGAGCCGCCGATTCCTGGTATCAATAATATAGACATTTTGAATTAAATTTAGTACAGCAAAGATAGACTTTAATACCGATTTCCAAAATATTTTTAAAGGTTAGGTTGGGGTCAAAAAAAAATTTTTATAAGTATCATTTAATCTTTTGTTTTGCAATAACAAACCATTCGAATTATGAGTCAAACCATTCAGGAAGTTATGAGCGAATTCTCAGCAAACCTTGAGAAATGTATTCAACACACCATTTATGAATTCACCAATATTAGAGCAGGTAAAGCCTCTCCAGGTATGTTGGAATCTGTAATGGTTGAATATTACGGCGCTCCAGTGCCTTTGTCTCAGGTGGCTAATGTTAGTGTGCCAGATGTTAGGACCATTATGGTTCAGCCTTGGGAAAGAAGCATCATCAATGACATTGAACGTGCCATTATCAATAGTAATTTAGGTTTTGCTCCCGGAAACGATGGTAACGCCATTCGCATAACCATTCCACCAATGACCGAAGAACGCAGAGCTCAATTGGTGAAGTTGGTTAAACAAGAAGGTGAGGCAAGTAAAATTGTGGCCCGTAACTACAGAAAAGACACCAACGAAAAAATCAAGAAATTACAAAAAGATGGTTTAAGCGAGGACGAAGCAAAAGATTCTGAAGCCCGAGTTCAGAAGCAATTGGATAATTGCATCGCTAAAATTGACTCAATGATTGTCGACAAAGAAAAAGAAATTATGACGGTTTAATGACCGCCAGCATTCACGTTCGCTTCGAAATCAACCCCTTGTTTCTTAAGTATGCCTTTTACCACAAAGGCGAAAACTGCAATGTAGGCAAAGCAGACAGCTGCAATCCAGTAAGATTGGTGAATACCTATAAGATCAGATAATTTGCCTTGAATAGGTGGGATAATACTACCCCCTAAAATCATCATGATCAAAAAAGCGGAACCCTGTGTGGTGTATTGACCTAATCCTGCCAATGACAAATTAAAAATCGACGGCCACATAATAGAACAGAATAGCCCACCGCTTAAAAAGGCATATACTGCTGTTTGTCCAGTGGTATTGAGCCCGATAATCATAGCCAGAACACCTAATAGACCAAACAGTTTAAGGGTTCGAATCGGCAAATCTTTGCTATAGATGAAAGCGGCAATTTGAATGATGACACATACGATATACATGTATAATGCTTCCATATTTTTTTGAGCCAAAGTGTTCACACCAATAATGACTCCAAAGGCAATGATAGGTATGATCATGGTCAGCCATTTTTTCAAACCCTGACTAGGATTAAACACAGCAATGGCACCTGCCCAACGCCCAATCATTAAGCTCCCCCAGTACATTGAAATAAAGGGTGCAATTTGCGAAGATTGATAGCCCCCAAATGCTTTTTGTTTTAACAATTCGCCCAAGTTACTGCCAATAGACACTTCAACACCAACATATAAAAATATGGCTAACATGCCCAATACCAATTGAGGGTATTGCATGGCTCCCCATGCTGATTCTTTGATTTTGTTTTGAGCAATTATTGGCCAAAATAAGCAAACAAGAATGACCATCAGCGCGCCGATTAGCCATTTCATTCGGTACTGCTCGAGCGGCAATAACAAGGCTTTTTTCTGAATCTCTTGGTCATTTATAAACTGCTTATGGTAAGCCTTTAATGTAAGGTCTTTTGGACTCGCTTTAATGGCTTTTTCTGAAGCCTTGATTTTACTTTCTATGGCTGCGACCGTTTTAGCATCCTGACTTTGATAGCTTTTAAACACAGGGGTAAAACAGATGATCAAACCAACAGTCATTAGCAATAACATGCGAATGGCTTTATTGGCTTTAATGTTTTCAGTTTGAATGCTTTCAGTTTGAATGTTTTTTGACCATTTAAATAAGGCCGCCGCTCCTATAAACAAAGCGCATACACCCGCATATAAAATCAATACTTTACTTAGATTTAAATGTTCGATTTGTTCGTCTGAAATTTCAGCAGCGCTTCCAAATAAGGCAAGTCCAACAACCAATGGACCAATAGTGGTTCCAAAAGAATTAATACTGCCGCCCAGACTGATTCTATTGCTACCTGTGCTAGGATCACCTAAGCTAATGGCCATTGGGTTAGCCGCTGTTTGTTGTATACTAAATCCCAAAGCAACTATGAAAAGACCAATCAACATGCCATAAAAGGTGTTCATTTGAACAGCAACAATCATAGCGATAGCGCCCAAAGCTGAGAACAATAATCCATTCACGATACTTCTTTTATAGCCCCAAGAGGCAATCAAATCTTTGCCAGAGGTGCTGGCAAATAGAAACAACAATAAAGCGCCAACATAGTAGGCCAAATAAAAGGCAAAATCAATCAATTGACTTTGAAACTGGTCTAGGCTAAAGTAATGTTTACAAAAAGGAATAAACACACTGTTGCCGGCAGCAATAAAACCCCAGAAAAAAAACACAGTGATCAGCGTGCTAAGTGCGCTGTAATTCGTCGCTTTTACTTGATTAGATGTCATGTTTTGTTTGTGATAATTAGGTTACTCAACGCAAGTATAGTCAATAAATCAAAAATATTTTTTGTTGAACAAAAAAACATCAATGATTAAACAAGTTGGAATATCCAATTTATATGCTGTAAATCAGCATGTTATATTATTATTGTATGGGTTTTTAGATTGCTGATACGCTAATGTGAATAGATTTTACAAAACTCTGATCTGTATTATGTGAAAATCAATTTAAAATGAATTAAAATTGAACCTTAAACTTTATTTATTATGCAAACAAAAATACGCTCTTTAAATTGGGTTAAAGCTTTGTGTTGTGGTCTTGCCATTGCCAACCTTAATCCGCTCTCTGCTCAAACGCCTACAAGCGCAGCACCAACTCCAACATCATTGTCTGCCAATGTGATTTCATTGTTTTCAAATGCTTACACCAATGTTAATGTTGATACTTGGAGAACACCTTGGTCTGCAGCTACTTTAACGGATACCACTATTGCTGGTAATGATGTTAAACGTTATTCAAATTTGGATTTTGTTGGTGTTGAAACCACAGGTGCCAATTTTATCAATGCTTCAGGTATGGACAATTTCAACATCCATGTTTGGACGGCTAATGCCACTACTTTCAGAGTGAAATTAGTAGACTTCGGTGCTGATGCAGCCTACGGCGGTGGTGATGATAAAGAACATGAAATCCCATTCACTCCAACTGCCAATTCTTGGAACGTTTACAATATTCCATTGACTGACTTTACCAACTTGACAACCAAAAGTCACATTGCACAGATTATATTCTCTGCTTTACCAACGGGTACTGCAACAGTTTACATCGACAACGTGTATTTTTCTAAAGCAGACAATGCTCCAACAGCAGCGGCTCCAACACCAACTGCACTTCAGGCTAATGTGATTTCAATGTTTAGCAATGCTTATACCAATGTGAACGTTGATACTTGGAGAACACCTTGGTCTTCAGCATCTTTAACAGACATTCAAGTTGCCGGTAACGATGTAAAACGTTACTCAACTTTAGATTTTGTTGGTATTGAAACCACTGGTGCTAACTTTATTGATGCATCAGGTATGGAAAAATTCAATTTTGATATTTGGACACCAAACGTGACTACATTCAAAGTAAAACTGGTTGATTTTGGTGCAGATGCTGCCTACGGTGGTGGTGATGACACAGAACACGAATTGAGTTTTTCTCCTACAGCCAACTCTTGGAATACTTACAATGTGAATTTAACTGACTTTACCAATTTAGCAGGTAAAAAACACATTGCACAATTGATTTTTGCAGGTGTTCCGACTGGTGCAGGTGTTGTTTACATTGACAATATCTACTATTCTAAAGCGCCGTCTAACATT
>JBEIKN010000034.1:0-11149 GCA_040379725.1 Flavobacteriales bacterium | reverse complement strand
TCTAAATAGGTTTGCAAAATTAATGCCGCAGCGACTGTATCTACAAGTTTTTTATTTTGTCTCTGTTGTTTTTTATAGCCTGCATCAATCAAGCTTTGTTTGGCCATTCGGCTGGTAAGTCTCTCATCAATCATCACTATAGGCATTGAAGGGAATCGTTTTTCAAGTTCCAATTTGAACGCTTGAACCAATGGGGTTGCATCTGTGTCATTGCCATCCAAATGCATGGGTTTCCCCAATACTAGGCACTCTACAGATTCTGTTGTCAGATACTTGTTGAGAAAATCAAAAATATCTGAATTGTTGACTGTAGTAAGTGGTTGGGCAATGATTTTTAGAGGGTCAGTTACCGCAATGCCAATGCGTTTTAAGCCATAATCGATTGCTAGTATTCTTCCCATGATTGTGTCTGCAATTTCCATTTTTTTAAGCCTTAAAAAAAAATTACTTTCGCACAATGATGCAATTAGTGAATGGAAAATACCAAATTGATGGGGTTGATGTGCTGCAAATCGCTACTGATTTTGGCACACCTGTGTATGTCTATAGTGCCGAAACCATGAAGCGTCAATACAAACGATTGTCTAGTGCTTTCCCTGGGGTTAAATTACATTTACACTATGCTTGTAAAGCACTCAGCAATATCAATGTCCTTAAATACATGAAACAACTTGGGGCAGGCCTTGATGCAGTTTCCATTCAGGAAGTCGACTTGGGTTTGCATGCAGGATTTGCGCCCAATGAAATTTTATATACACCCAATGGGGTAGGAATGGATGAAATTGATCAAGCCATAGCCAAAGGGGTAAAGATCAATATTGATAACATTTCCATCTTAGAACAATTTGGCGCAAAATATGGTGCTTCAGTGCCTGTTTGCATCCGAGTAAATCCACACATTATGGCCGGAGGAAATGCAAAAATTTCAACAGGTCACATTGATTCCAAATTCGGAATTTCATATTATCAACTCAGACATGTTTTGCGAGTTGTTAATTTGTATGGTGTTCAGGTAGAAGGATTACACATGCATACTGGTAGCGATATTTTAGATGCAGAGGTCTTCATAAGAGGGGCTGAATTATTATTTGATGCAGCTCAAGATTTTAAAGATTTAAAGTATATGGATTTTGGTTCAGGCTTTAAAGTCGCCTACAAATCTGCAGATGTCACCACAGATATTGAAGACATCGGGGTTAAAATAGCAGAGCGTTTCAAAGCTTTTTGTCAGCAATATGGTCGTGAGTTAGAACTGTGGTTTGAACCAGGGAAGTTTTTAGTGAGTGAGTCGGGTTATTTCTTAGTCAAAACCAATGTGGTTAAGCAAACCACCAGTACCATGTTTGCTGGTGTTGATAGTGGTTTAAATCACTTGATCCGTCCTATGTTATATGATGCATACCATAACATCACAAATGTCAGCAATCCAGAAGGGATCGAACGGATATACGCTGTCGTTGGTTACATCTGTGAAACCGATACCTTTGGCTGGGACAGAAAACTCAATGAAGTAAAAGAAGGCGACATTTTAGCCTTTCACAATGCAGGTGCCTATGGTTTTAGTATGGCTAGTAATTACAATTCAAGGTTTAGACCAGCAGAAGTCTTTATTGTCGATGGTCAAGCGCACTTAATCCGAAGAAGAGAAACGTTTGAGGATCTATTGCAGACGCAAATAGATTTAAACCTTTAATGGTTTTCTGAAAAAGCAAATGGCCAATATTATCATCGATAGTCCAATTGATAAAGGGCCAATTAAGTTGCCATACTTGGTGTAAAAAGTAATGGTTTTATTAGGCCATACTTTACACGAAAAGGCGGCTCTTTCATTGAATTTTGTGCGTTTTTGAATGTTGCCACACTCATCAATGTATGCAGAAACGCCTGTGTTGGCACTTCTTAACAGGGGTTTTCTGGTTTCAATACTTCTAATTTTCGAATACAATAGGTGTTGGACATGGCCAGGCGTGTTGCCCCACCAAGCGTCATTGGTGATCACCGCAATCAATTCAGCCCCTTTATTGATAAAATCGTTGCAATAATCACCATAGATGGACTCATAACATACCAAGGGTGCAATGGGTGTTTTATTGTTTAAAGGAAGATTATAAGCTTGGTCGCTTATTCCCAAACTACCACTCATGCCTCCTAAGTCAAGACTCAATTGATTCAAGAATTGAAAGGGCATGGTTTCAACACCCACCACCAATTTGGATTTATGATATAGGGTCAAATCGGTATCGTTGTTTAACGCAATGGCAGTATTGTAACTATCGTACCAATAACCAGGTGTTCCATCAGGCCTAGCTGTTATGGTAGGCGCTTTTTCTGTATGGTATAATTGATAAGTTTCTGCCCCAACAATAACGGTGGTTTTATGATGCATTGTCAATGGTCTTAAATGGGCTAAGACCGTATTTTGATTTAATTGGGTTTCATCATTGAAGCCAACTAATGCTGTTTCAGGCAGTACGATAATGTCTGTATTTGAGTCAATCAAATGTTGGGCAGGTTGAATGGCCATTTTTAATTGTTCATCAGCAGGGATATAGGCTTCACAACCTTCAAATTTTTCAGTATATGGATCAATATTGGGTTGAGTGATCACACAGTTTAATCCACCGCTTTTATGAAATTTTAATTGGCTCAATAGGAGGGTGTATGACAAGCCAATCATTAATAAGCCTAAAGTAATTGGTTGCCATAGGCGTTTGTATGAGCCCTGCATCAAGATATGAGTCGTCCAAATGTTTAGGATTAAAATCAAAGCGGATCCCCCTAATTCGCCAGTAAATTCATACCATTGAATGGCATGATGGAACACTGCTAAGCCTTTACCAAAAGTAAGCCAAGGCCAAGAACCACCCCAATTGAAATGCCAAAATTCAAAAGCCAGATAAAAAGGCAATAAGGGCCAAAGTTTAGCTTGGGGCCATTGTTTAAAAGCATAACTCAAGGCTAAAAAAGGCAGGCTCATTAGGAGGCTATTCACAATCAGCATGGCTATGCAGCCTGTAGGACTCGCATTCCAAACCCACCAGGTTGTCCCAAGATTAAACATAAACATGGACAACAAGGCATACAGCCAACGTTTTCGGTGAACATTTTGGCCTTCAATGTTATGGATAGCCATCAATAATGGAATGAGGGCTATAGGGAGTAAAAATGCTGTAGGAAGTGGGGGCCATGATATGGTCAATAATAGACCTGTACCTAGGGCCAATACCAATGGGTGTTTCAATCTATTCATGTCCTTTGATGACGATTACAAATTCGCCTTTGGGTGCTTTGTGTTTAAAATGTTCAAGCAATTCACTAAGGCTGCCATTGATGGTTTCTTCGTATAGTTTTGTCAATTCTCTGCTGATGGACGCTTGTCTTTCGGCGCCAAAATACTCAATACAATCTTCAATGGTGCCAATGAGTTTATAGGGTGATTCATAAAAGACCATGGTTCTGCTTTCATGTTTCAAAGATTCAAATCTTGTCTTTCGACCTTTTTTAACCGGCAAAAATCCTTCAAATACAAAACGATCAGAAGGTAGCCCACTTTTTACAATGGCCGGTACAAAAGCAGTAGCTCCTGGCAAGCAATCAATCTCAATGTTGTTCTGTAAACAAGCTCTAACAATTAAAAAACCTGGATCACTGATACCAGGGGTCCCCGCATCAGTCACCAAACACATTTGTACCCCTTTTTGAATTTGATGGATGACATCTTTGATTTTATCGTGTTCATTGTGAGCATGATAACTCTGTAACGGTTTTTGAATCTCAAGAAGCTTTAACAATTGCCCAGTGTTTCGGGTGTCTTCTGCCAAAATCACATCACAAGCTTTAAGTGCCTCAAGTGATCTCAAAGTGATGTCTTTTAAGTTGCCAATTGGGGTTGGTACTAATATCAATTTAGCCATTGAAAGGTAAGATTTGATTTGGCTCAATTTTAAAGAGCCCTTTTGCTCCAAATATAATTAAACTCCATAAAATTACAGAGGCGATTTGATAGCCTATGATTTTTTGTTTGTCTGATTCAAAGCTCGCGCTGATAATACAGCCCAACGGAATACTTAACAAAATTGGACTTAGAACGGCTAAGCCAATTAAACCATATTTGTTTTTTATGTGAATGATGCGCTTGAGTTTGGTAAAGGTCATTTTGAAGACATTGATCCTTCCAAAAAAAGGCGCGATGTAGGCGCCTAAATAAGTGAAAACAAGTACACCGATGCTGCCGCCAATTGAGGCAATCAATGCATCAATATACCATGGCCAGTTGGATTGGGTTAAAATGACTGGTACTGCAAATAAATATTTTACGCTTGCCAATAACATCCACGTACCAATTTTCAAGACCTCTTCCATAGCTTCTACGAAATTAATCAATTCATGTGATTAAATGGTTAAATAAAAAAAGCCCAATTTGCATTGGGCTTTTTATTAGATGAATCAATTGGATTATTCAACCAAAGTCATTTCATCAACAATGTGTTTGGCGCCGCCAAGTTTTTCAATTAACCACAATACATAGCGAATGTCTACGTTGATGGTACGTTTTAATTTTTGATCAAAATGGATGTTCCCACTCATAGCTTCCCAGTTGCCGTCAAAAGCCAAACCAATGATATTACCACTGCCATCCATTACAGGACTGCCGCTATTGCCACCAGTAATGTCATTGTCTGTTAAGAAAGCAACAGGTAATTTACCATTGCTCATGGCATAACGACCAAAGTCTTTGGCTTTGTATAATTCAAGCATTTTGCTTGGTAAATCAAATTCGTAATCACCTGGAACATATTTTTCCATCACGCCATCTAAAGTGGTGATAAAGTCGTAATGGATAGCATCTTTAGGGTCATATGATTTAACACTGCCATAAGTTAATCTTTGAGTTGAGTTGGCATCAGGGTAAAATACTCTGTCTGGTTGCATTTCCATCAAACCTTTGATGTATTTGCGGCCTAGAGCCAAAGCTTGCATTTGAAATTCATCGACTTTAGATTTAAAGTTAGTGTTGTAATTGTCTCTATGAGATTTCAAGTAAGCAAATGCTGGGTCTTTGTATAATTTACTCGAAACAGGATTGCTCAAGAAAGCAGCCACTTTCTCTTTAGAGGCAAACATACTTTTAGCAAATATCATGTCAGTATATTTTGCAAATACCGCTTCTGCATTACCGTTTTTAATGCCAGTGGCAATTTTTGTGAAGGCTGCAGGCCATTGGTTTGAAGGGATGTTTTTGTAGTACATCATCAACATGCCAGCAAAGATTTTCTTGTCAGCAATTTGAATGCGTTCTGTGTAGTCAACCTCTGCCAAAGCTTTTAAGTAGTCTCTACAAGTTTTAGCAATTGTGCTATCAATTTCAGTTGCAGCTTTGGTTTTTTCTTCTTTTGATTTTTTGTTATCAGCAAGTACAAGCGCTTTTTTAGCATACAACATATCTAAACCTATGCCAAATGAGGTTAATTGCATAATGGTTGGAGCCATAATACATTCTCTTAAATAGGTGCTTTGTAAAGCATATGGTTTGTATACAGTGTATACTTGGTCAATGTCATACAATAGGCTTTTGTATGCTTCTTTGTTTTCTGCCCATGCCGCAAATGCTTTTTCTTCAGCAGCTTTCTTTTCATATACCTTATTGTGTTTTAGCTGTTGAGCTTCACCATCAAAAAACTTCCAATAGTTGGCAATAGAGGCATATGTGCTTGATAACAATAAACGGGTTGCTTCGTCTTGAACCATTTGTTCTTTCCAAGCTTTTAAACGCAAATCTCTTAAGTTCACAATGTTAGGATTAACCATGTCTGTAGCTAATGCAACACCATGTGAAAACTCATAACGGTTGGTTCTTCCTGGGAATCCAATGATCATTGCAAAATCACCTTCTTTAACCCCTTTAACATTAACTGGTAAGTAGTGTTGAGGTTTGTAAGGAACATTTTCGGCTTTGTACTCAGCAGGTTTGTTGTCGGCACCTACATAAACTCTAAACATACTAAAGTCACCAGTGTGTCTTGGCCACATCCAGTTGTCTGTTTCACCACCAAATTTACCGACGTTTTGAGGGGGTGTACCTACCAAACGGATATCAGTGAATTTTTCCATGATGAACATGTAATAGGCATTGCCTTTAAACATCTCTTTGCAGCTGGCTTCATAATGAGTGCCTTCAGTGGCTTTCTTTTGAATGCCTTTGTAAATCTCCATCAATTTAAGTGTTCTGTCTTTTTCAGAGACACCTTCCAATTGTTTCAATACTTCATCTGTGATGTCATCAACTCTAACGATTCTAGTGATTGACATTGGTCTGACTGGTTTGCGCTCATCGGCTTTAGTTTTAGCCCAAAACCCATTGTCAAGAATATTGTCTTGTACAGAGCTCAATTCAGCAATGGCATCATAACCACAATGGTGATTGGTTAAAATCAAACCATCTTTTGAAATGATTTCGCCTGTACAACCGCCGTTAAACCAAATACAAGCATCTTTTAAACTTGAATGGTTAACACTGTACAGTTGTTCTGGTGTTAAACGCAAGCCCTTTGCTTGCATGTCTTTGTAATTTAATTTTTCAAGCAAAGAAAGCAACCACATGCCTTCGTCTGCTTTGGCAACATTGCTCAACAATAAGCCCGTTGCAAGTAATAAAGCGTATATTTTTTTCATATCTTTTCGGATAAAGTTTTGCGAATTACCTACTTTTAGCCTTGATTTCCAATTTTATGTCGCTTGGTTTTGGACCATAATAGCCCCATAATCGATGCAAGTCCATCTAAAAATGATTAATATTGAAGTCGAATTGACCCCCTCATTTAAATATACCCTGAGATTATTCGCCCTTGCAATGCTGATCAAATGCTTGATTCCATTGTTAGTGTATGTATTTCAATGGCTAGATTGGGTTCATCCATCTCATCCTTTTACATTGGGGGCGTTTCATTTGAATGAATGGTTGATCATCTATTCGAATTCAGATTCGGGTTGGTATCAAACCATTGCAGAACATGGTTATGCAAACCTGCCAGATGTCATCACTCAAACTTGGTCAAATTCAAAAAGTCACTTTGCTTTTTTCCCTTTGTATCCGATATCAATTCAAGTGCTGATGAGTAGCATGCATTTGGATTTTCATGCGGCGGCATTTTTGGTGTCAATGGCTTGTCTCTTCTTATTGTCTCATGCACTGATTCAGTTGTATACTGCTTTAAAGTTTGAATCTGCTATCGTGTTTAAGATGGCAGTATTGTCTCTGCTATTTCCTTTGTCATTGCACCTGTTTTTTAATTATACCGAAGCCATGTTCTTGAGTTTACTGTGTTTAGCTGTTGCAAGTGTGATTCAAAAGCATTTTAAAACCTTTTTATTGTGTTTGGTTTGCTTGGCATTGTGTCGGCCAAATGGCTTGTTTTTGCTGCTTCCTTTTTTCGTTTTAATCCTTGAGCAGCAGGCTTTATTGAGCCTCAAAGCATACAAACAATGGTTTACAAATAAGTGGGTTTGGGCTTGTGCGCTTTTGCCATTGACCTTTGCTATTTGGATGTACATGCAATGGCTTATGGTGGGCGATGCATTGGCTTTTTCTCATGCGCAATCCTCATGGAATAAGCATTTTATGTTCCCATTATTGGCCTTATTCAGACAAGGTTTTTGGGATTATCAGTTGGTATCGTGGTATTGTTTGCTGCTCATAACCTATGCGTTTTGGGTGCGCAAGCAATTGCCAATAAGTTTTAATCTGTTGATTTGGATCAACATATTGTTGCCTTTAAGTGCGGGTTCTGTAGTCAGCATGATGCGTTATTCGAGTGTGTTGTTTCCCCTGCATATGCTTTGGCAGAAAAGACTTAGTAGCTCAAAATATTTATATCCATTGATACTTATGTTTGTGCTGATTCAACTGTTGCTTTTGAAGTTCTGGGCAGAAGGTCAGGCCATCATGTATTAAGCTTTGCTTGACTTATTGTATCTTTGCCAAGAGGTAAAGGGTTTGTCGCCATGTTTATCATGGAGGAAAGTCCGGGCAACATAGAGCGCCATACCGTTTGAAAAGACGGGCAGTACAAAGTGATGCGTATTGACAGAGAGGGTCGCAGAAAATAACCGCCCAGCAATGGGTAAGGGTGAAAACGTGGGGTAAAAGCCTACGCAGTGTTTCAGTAATGAGCACTGGGATAAACCTTATGGGTTGTAAGGCCAAATAAATCTGAGTCTGAGGGCTGCTCGCCCAATCAGCTTGCTGAACTCAGAAGGGTAGGCTGCAAAAGATCAATGACAAACACCTGAAGCAATTCAGGCACAAAACTCGGCTTATACTTTACCTCTTTTTAATCTTTTTTCAACCAAGTTTTATAGGCACTGTTGTCTTTGTTAGCAGTACTAATATGACAATCTAATTTAGGGGAGTTTTGTAATTCAATTACTGTGTTCTGAATCAAACCTGCTCTAGAAATAATGAGTTTAACCTGGCTATTGGCTTTTTGAAGTTTGATCAAATCTTCGAAATTGTTTTTAACCCTCATATCCTCAACCGCAATGATTTCATCGCCAGCCTGAAGATTGCTGTTGTAGTTTTTGGATTGAGCATCAATGGCTTTTACCAATAACTTCTCGTTTTTCCATTCCGTAAAAATACCATGGAAATGCATAGAGCTATTGGCAGACCATTCAATGTGTAAACCAGCTTGCTCAAACACAGTGTTAAGTTTTGTCTTAAACGCATCGTTGTTTGGTGTACTGGCCCATTGTTCATACTGTAAAGCTTGTCCGGCTATGGCATCTATGGCATTGTAAAAGGCTTGGTCAGAATACCCTTTGTCAGATTCAATAACATGCGTTTTGTAGAGCGTTTGCATTAATACATCTAAGCTTTTTTGACCATTGCTTACTTGGAGCAAATCAAGGTCTAACATGGCACCCAATACAGCCCCTTTTAAATAATATGAAATCTGAGCATTGATGCTGTTTTCATTAGGACGGTATTCTTTGATCCAAGCGTCAAATGACGCTTCGTGCATGCTTTGAACAGAGCCGCCGTAGCGGTTAAAACATGCCGCTATGCTTTGAGATAAGGATTTTAAGTACTCAGATTCTGATCTGAAACCCGCTCTATACATTGCCAATTCATCATAGTAACTGGTAATGCCTTCTGCTACCCAAAGCATATTGGTGTAGTTTTCTTGGTTGTAATTGAATGGGCCTAAGGCTTCTGGTCTTAAACGTTTGACGTTCCATAAATGAAAATACTCATGTGCACACAACCCTAAAAATTGCAGGTATTTTTCGCGATTGCTGTAATTGTTTCTGGGCATTTGCACCACATTGCTGTTCGCATGTTCTAACCCACCACCGCCTTCTTCAACATGGTGAACAATGAATAAATACTGTTTGCACGGATGCGTTCCGATAATGTTTGTCATGGTTGAGCATACCTTTTGCAAATCTTTTTTGAATTGTTCAATGTCGCAATTGTTTTTGCCCACCATTGCCACTTGGTGTTTCACCCCAGCAACCTCAAAATCGAAAACGCTTTGATTACCAATTTCAATAGGGCTGTCGTATAATTCATCAAGGGATTTGAAGACATATTCGTTTTTCTGTTTGCCTGCCTCTAATGTGCATGAGATGCTTTGCCATTGATTGGGCTTTTCAATCTTTAAACTGCCTGCTTGCATGCCATTAACATTCATCAAACAACTGCTTGGCAATATGAATGCATGATCTGCATCAATGTATGAAGTCCTGACACTTTGTTCAAAACAATACATTTTGTAGCTAATGTGAATATCCCCTTTACTAGGGTCGACAGGACAGGCCCATGTTTGCTTATTGGTTTTAGTGTGTTGTATAATTGTGTTGTTTTGGCTGATTTGAACAGCTTCTACATGTTTTTCGAATTCTCTCACCATATAGCTACCGGGTGTCCATACAGGCATTTGTAATTGAAGGTTACTCCCAGTAAATTGACTGATGGTCATTTCTACTTCAGCATAATGGGTGTTGGGTGCTTGAATCTTTAAGGTATAATGGGTGTTCATTTGTGCAAAAACGAATTGTGTGGTAGTCAATACAAATAATAGTATGCCTGATCTCATGCTGCAAAATAGCATAAAAGTATACAGATTAAACAGATGTCTTTAGACATTTTCTGCTCAATTCATCAACAGGTTTTATTGATTTAAAGTGCGCTCTGCTATCAGTTGTCCAGTCAAGGCACTGGCGCCAGGGCCACCCACTTTGATTTTAAGGGCGGCATAATCTTGTATCATTTTTAAGCGTGTAGGAGAATCTATTAATAAAGGGTCTAGTTGCGCTTGAATGGTTTGGGTATTCAAATTATCTTGAATCAATTCTGGTATGGCCAATTTGTCTAAAATCAAATTCACCAATGAGATGTACTTGACTTTAATGACCATGCGTCCAATCCAATAAGAGATTTTTCCAAATCGATAACAGACCACTTGAGGACAATTTAAGAGGGCGGTTTCGAGGGTAGCCGTTCCGCTACAAACCAAGGCTGCTTGAGCCTTTTTGACAATGTCATAGGTAGCTCCTTTGATGATTTTAACATCATGGTGCTTGCAGAATTCGGTATAAACTGAGTCTTCAATGGCCTGTGTTGCGGCTAATACAATTTGATGGTTTGTATAGGGCCTTACCGCTTCTAACATGATGGGTAAAATGTATTTCAATTCGCCCATTCTTGAGCCAGGTAATAGCGCAATAACAGGTTTGTTGATGCCATGTTGCTCAAAGATTTGATCATTGATACTGTGCGCCGCTATGGCATCGCAAATAGGGTTACCAACATAGCTTAGATTAATTTTGTACGGTTCGTAGAAGGCTTTTTCAAAGGGTAATATGCTGTATAAAAAATCTACGCAGGCTTTGATTTTCCAGGCCCTTTTGGTGTTCCATGCCCAAACTTTAGGGCTGATGTAGTAATGGGTTGTTATGCCATGTTTTTTGGCAAATTGTGCCATTTTTAAATTGAACCCAGGGTAATCGATTAATACCAAAGCATCGGGTTTGAAGGCCAACAAATCTTGTTTACAGCGTTTAAATAATTTTTGAATGCTGCGTAAATTCAGTAATACATCGGTTATGCCCATAAAGGCCGTTTCTTTATAATGGGTAACCATCTGAT
>JBEIKN010000033.1:0-11181 GCA_040379725.1 Flavobacteriales bacterium | reverse complement strand
AAGTCAAGTGATTCAAAATGCAGTTTTGAAATCAAGGCTTTTGCCCATGACTTTGAGACGATGACATCCGCATCTGTAATGAGTAAATAGTCGCCTTGAGCTTGTTCCGCTAAACAGGCAAGTACACGGGCTTTGCCTTTGGTTTGAGGGAATTCTTGTCCGCTTAAATGGATGATTTTGTAGCCAGTTTTATTGCGAATGAAATCTTCAATGAGTTGTCCTGTTTCATCTTGACTTTGGTCATTGCCAATAATGACTTCCAACTGCGCTTTGGGATAGTCTAGAGCCTCAATGCTGTTTAAGCAGGTTATGATGTTGTTAGCTTCATTTCTGGCGGCAATTAAAATGGAGATTTTAGGCCAATCTTTGTGCTCAATGTTTGATTGTATTGGAATGCGCCTTGACAATAGCCAATAACTCAGCAAAATGAGCAGGTAAGCAATGCTCATTGCAATGCTCAGTAGGTATAGGTTATGCATTACAACTTCTGACATGAATAGCCATTGTCAATTAAAAAGTCAATATAAGCCGGTAAAAGCTGTTTCAATTGTGGGGCAGCTTTTATGGAATCATGAAACACGATGATGCTACCTGACTGAGTTTTGCGCTTAAGGTTGTCTAGCGCTTTTGCAACATTTAAGTGCGGGTTAAAGTCGCATGACAATAAATTCCACATCACAATTTGATAGCTATCTTTTAATGCTTTGATTTGTCCTTTGCTGATTCGGCCATAAGGTGGTCTAAATAATTTGGAGTCAATGTATTCAGCAGCCTGTGAAATGTTTTGACAATAGGCTTCTGTGCTGTTTGACCATCCTTTGATGTGGTGCATGGTGTGGTTGCCAATTTGATGCCCATCGTCGATTACCTGACGATAGGTCTCTGCATGCTTTCTGACATTATCCCCCACACAAAAAAAAGTCGCTTTACACCCTTTGGATTTTAGTGTTTCAAGTACCCATGGCGTTATGTCTGGATGAGGACCGTCGTCAAAGGTTAAGTAGACGATTTTTTGGTCTTGAATTGGTTTTTGCCAAATCAAACTCGGCAGCCATTTCTGTAACCATAGCGGTATGGATTGATACCAAAGCACAGGGCAAATATAATTGATTCTATTTTACCATAGTTTAAAGCCAAATCAATTTGAAAATCATATTTAAATGAAATAATGCTTAATTACCCATGTGCGCTTAACAATGGCTTAATCAATTGGCAAATTTAAATTGATGTAAATGCTTCAACGGCTTTTTACATTTGCAGGAATGAAGTACGGAATAATAGTAATCACCTTGATCAGTTTATTGGCCTGTAAGCCATCGCAAAATTTCAAGCAAAATCTGCCTTCTACTCAATTGATGGATAGTTTGCTGCCTTTTATAGCTAAGCGACCTGATAGCAGCGCCTCAATGAATCGATTTGATACAACCTTTAAAAGCTATTATCTGCAACAAAAACAACTAAAACAGTATCAGTTTACCCATGCTTTTGTAGCCGAAAATGGCTATGAATATGTTATGGTTAAACGTCTTGAGCCAAGCTTAAAACACAATAAATTTAGTGCTGTTTGTGTTAGGTTCAAACGATTGACCAATGGTCAGTTGGATGTCAGTACCTATGAAGAGCTGTTTTGGACCTGGAAAATGTTGCCAGAATTATTGCTTGAAAAATCAGATGTCTTGTTTGAACAAGCTATCCAAGAAAAAGACTTAAGCGCCTATCAACCTGAGCATTCAGATGGAGAGTGGATTGAGTTCCCTGGCAATGGTGTTGTGTATGATAAAGTTAATCAGACTTGGGTGTCTAAAGCCCACTAGTCTTGATTTTGATTTTGTGCATTTAAACCCTATTTTTGCCCGCTCACAAAAGGGCTAGCTATGGGCATTTTCTCAGACATTCAAAACAAATCTTCTAAGATTGCAGTCATTGGACTCGGTTATGTAGGTTTGCCATTGGCATTGGAATTTGCCAAGAAATTTAAAGTCTTAGGTTTTGATATCAATCAGAAACGCGTTGATATGCTTAACAGACAAGAAGACCCAAGCAAAGAGCTGAGCGCCGAGGCTTTTAAAGATTGCGACATTCAGTTCACAGCCAATTTAGAAGACATTCGCTCATGTCAATTCTACATTGTGGCAGTTCCTACGCCCATTGATGATGGTAAAAATCCGGATTTAAAGCCTTTGATTGGCGCTTCTACTACTGTCGGTAAAGTGCTTAAAAAAGGCGACTATGTGGTGTTTGAATCAACCGTTTATCCGGGTTGCACGGAAGAAGATTGTATTCCAGTCATGGAAGCAGAGAGCGGATTAGTGTTTAATCAAGACTTTAAAGTTGGATACTCTCCAGAGCGTATTAATCCAGGCGACAAAGTCAATACACTCACCAAAATATTAAAAATAGTATCAGGTAGTGATGCTGAAAGTTTAGAAGAAATTGCCGCTTTGTATGGTTCAATCATCACCGCAGGTATTCATAAAGCCCCTAGTATAAAGGTAGCTGAGGCCGCTAAAATCATAGAAAATACCCAAAGGGATTTAAACATTTCTTTAATGAATGAACTGAGTTTGATTTTTGACAAACTCAACATCAATACCTATGATGTGATTGAAGCTGCTGCTACCAAATGGAATTTTTTAAAGTTCAGCCCAGGCTTGGTTGGTGGCCATTGCATTGGTGTGGATCCCTATTACTTAACCTATAAAGCTACAGAATTAGGTTTGCACCCGAGGGTGATTGCAGCAGGTCGTTATACCAACGATATGATGGGTGCACACATTGCTCAAGTCGCCATTAAAAAACTCATCAGCAACGACAAATCCGTAAAAGATGCTAAAATATTGATTTTAGGCGCAACCTTTAAAGAAGACGTAGCGGATATTCGCAATTCAAAAATTGTAGACATTGTAAAAGAACTTCGAAGTTACAGTGTGGATGTTGAGGTCGTTGATCCTCGTGCTGATTCTGAAGAAGTTTATGAAGAATATGGCTTTCATTTGGCGCCAAGTATTGGAACAGGTTATGATGGTGTGATTGCAGCAGTCAGTCACAAAGAATATAAAATATTTTCCGAATCATTTTTTAAAGACATCTGTCATCCCAATGCATTTGTGCTTGACTTAAAAGGCATGTACAGAGGCCAATTTTCTGGAATGGACTATTGGAGCTTGTAGGCTTTTTGTAGACCTATATTTTTTTTCTATAACCCGTTTTTTCTAGTCTTTTAAAAGTAAATTTGTTGCTTATCAATCAACATGCGCTCGATTCCTTTTATTTTCATTTCTATACTTGCTTTAATGGCTTGTCAAAACAAGTCAGATAAGAATAAGTCGAATACTTCTACCAATAAAGGTCCCATTCAAATTGATGCCAGTATTGCTGTTTTAAGTCCATTTCAACAAACTGTTGAAGCCAATGGCATTGTATTATCGAATCAACAAGTGGATATACAATCTGAATTAAGTGCAAGGGTTGTGATGATTAACATACCAGAAGGAAAGGCTGTTAAGGCTGGTACATTATTGCTTAAATTGTACGATGAAGATTTGCAAGCACAACTTAGAAAAGTTGCAGCGCAATTAAGCCTTGCTCAAGCCAATGAGAAACGCCTCAAAACCTTGTATGATGCTAAAGGGCTCAATCAACAAGATTACGATGCCGCTTTAGGCCAAAAATTATCGCTTGAAGCGGATTTGGATTACATTAAATCCATGATTAAAAAGACCGAAATTAGAGCGCCTTTTGATGGTGTGCTTGGTCTAAGACGCATCAGTTTGGGGACTATGTTAACGCCACAAACCATTGTTACAACATTGCAAGAACAAGCCCAACTCAAAGTCGATTTTGTGCTACCTGAACACTATGCATCAACCCTTAAAGTAGGTGATTTAGTATCAGTAAACCCTCAAACAGAACCAATTAAAGCCAAGGTCATTGCCATAGAGCCAAGGGTTGAAGCTGGTACTCAGAATGTCCAGGTGAGAGCTATTCTAATGCAAGCAAGCTATCATTTAGCGCCTGGGGCATTTGTTAAAGTCGCTTTAGATGTGGCCAAAAATAAAACCAGTATTTTAGTGCCCACTCAGTGTGTGATACCCGACGCCCGCAATAAAAAAATAGCCGTTATAAAACATGGTATGGTGCAAATGACTGTGGTTGAGACTGGCTATAGAGGCTCAGACAATGTTGAGGTTATCTCTGGCTTGCAAGTTGGTGATACCTTTGCTGTGAGTGGAATTTTATATCTAAAACCTAAGGCTGAAGTGAGCATCCAAAAATTTAGAACCTACTGATTATGTCAATAGCAGAGTTTAGTATTAAACGTCCGGTTTTTGCCATTGTTTGTAGCATCATCATTTTGGTGTTTGGGGGTGTGGCTTATAAGTTTTTAAGTCTAAGGGAATATCCGGCGATTGACCCGCCCAATATTACGGTTAAAACCAATTACACAGGGGCTAATTCTGATATCATTGAAAGCCAAATCACAGAGCCTCTCGAAAAAGCCATCAATGGTATACAAGGCATTCGAACGATTACCTCTAATAGCAATCAAGGGAGTAGTTCGATCACTGTAGAATTTAATTTAGGAATTGACTTAGATGCAGCGGCGAGTGATGTGCGCGACAAAGTATCTCAAGCCATCAAACAATTGCCCGCAGACATTGATGCGCCTCCGGTAGTCAGTAAAACCGATGCCAGTGGCGATGTGATCATCATACTATCTGTCCAAAGCAAAGAGAAATCTGCTATTCAACTCAGTGATTTTGCGGAAACGGTTTTACAAGAAAAATTTCAAACCATTCCTGAAGTCAGTCAAGTCAATGTGTTTGGATTAAGACGCTATGCCATGCGCATAGAATACAATCCTCAAGCCTTGTTGTCGCACAACTTAACCGTTGCAGATGTTAAGGCGGCATTGGATAAAGAAAATGTTGAATTGCCAGGGGGTAAAATATATGGTCACCAAACGGAGTTGGTCGTCAGAACCATGGGTCGATTGAGTACTGAAGACGACTTTAGACAAGTCATATTAAAGCAAGATGCCCTGGGGATTGTCCGATTAGGCGATGTGGCAGAAGTGAGGTTAGGCAGTGAATCTGAAGAAGTGGGATTCCGTTTAAACGGGATTAATTCTGTAGCGCTTGGCATTGCACCACAACCTGGCGCTAATTTCGTTAATATCTCAGATGAGTTTTACAAGCGTTTAAATGATATCAAGCAACAAAAAGGGTATGAAGACATTGATTTTACTGTCGTACTTGATAATACGGTGAATGTTAAAAAGGCCATTAAAGAAGTTGAAGAGACGCTTGTTGTCGCATTATTGCTAGTCGTTATTGTGGTCTATTTGTTCTTTAGGAATTGGAGTTTAGCCTTAAGGCCTTTAATCGATATTCCAGTGTCATTGGTTGGGGCATTTTTTGTGATGTATGTATCAGGGTTTAGTATCAATGTCTTGAGTCTTTTAGCCATTGTTTTGGCTACAGGGCTAGTGGTTGACGATGGTATTGTTGTGACAGAAAATATTTACCGAAAATTAGAATCTGGATTAAGCGTTAAGCAGGCTGCCATTCAGGGGTCAAAAGAAATTGTTTTTGCAGTCATTTCAACATCCATTACACTCGCTGTGGTGTTTTTGCCTATCGTATTTATTCAAGGATTTGTTGGGTCATTGTTCAAAGAGTTTGGGATAGTCATTGCTGGAGCGGTTTTAATCTCAGCGTTTGTGTCCTTAACATTGACGCCAGTACTGAATGTCTTGTTGTCAAAAAAAGTGCATAAGCCTTCGAAGTTCTATTTGGCAACGGAACCGTTTTTTAAGGCATTGGAATCTGGCTATCAAAAGCTTGTTGAAAAGACCATTCAAAAAAAATGGATGGCATGGAGCACATTGCTCATATGTGCCATTGCAATGGTGTTTGTGTTCAAACAATTGCCATCAGAATTGGCGCCCTTAGAAGACAAATCACAATTCAGATTCAATGCGACTGCTCCTGAGGGTACTGCATTTGATTTTATGGATACTTACACCCAAGGCCTTGCAGATTATTTTTATGATAGTATTCCTGAAAGGGCTTTTGTTTTTGCTTCCACCAATAATGCGTTTTCGAATGGTGGTACTAATAGTGCGTTTGGACGTGTTGTTTTGACTGAGCCAAATGAACGCAGTCGGTCTCAAGAGCAAATTGTAGAGAGTGTCAATGCCGGAATTGCTAGGATGAACGATGCACGTGTGTTTTTAGTTCAGGAACAAACCATCAGTGTGGGTTTTGGTTCTAGAGGATCTTTACCCGTTCAGTTTGTGATTCAAAATTTGGATTTTGAAAAAATCAAGCAAGTCTTGCCCCGTTTTTTAGCAGCTGCGCGCAAACAAGAGACTTTTCAAATGGTTGATGCAAACCTAAAATTCAATAAGCCAGAATTGGCGATTCAAATTGATCGACTCAAGGCCAGAGCTTTAGGCGTGCATGTTAAAGACGTAGCTCAAACTTTGCAAAGTGCTTTGAGTGGCGGTCGCATGGGGTATTTTATCATGAATGGTAGACAATACCAAATAGTAGGTCAGACTGCAAGAGATTTCAGAGATCAACCAAGTGCATTGTCTGAGCTTTATGTAAGGAATGATCAAGGTCAATTAATTGGATTAGATCAATTGGTGATTAAAGAAGAACGCTCTAATCCGCCTCAGTTGTATCATTACAACCGTTATAAATCTGCCACCATATCCGCTTCGTTAGCGCCTGGTAAAACCATTGGAGACGGCGTTAAAGCCATGCAAGGGATTGCCGATACATTGTTGGATCAGTCATTCACATCGTCTTTGAGTGGTCCCTCACGCGACTTCAAAGAAAGTTCATCAAATACTTCATTTGCCTTTATTTTAGCACTGGCTTTAATTTATTTGGTCTTAGCCGCTCAATTTGAGAGTTTTATTGATCCCGTTGTGATCATGATGATAGTGCCTTTAGCCCTTTTTGGCGCGTTGCTGTCTTTGTGGTTTACCCATGGTACCTTGAATATCTTTTCTCAAATAGGGATGATCATGCTGATTGGTTTAGTGACTAAAAATGGGATACTTATTGTTGAATTTGCCAATCAAAAACAACGTGATGGCATGAGTAAATTAGCCGCCATTGTTGAAGCTTCTGTACAACGATTGCGTCCGATTTTAATGACCAGTTTAGCCACTGCTTTGGGCGCTTTGCCTATTGCCTTATCATTAGGGGCAGCATCTACGTCACGCATCCCATTAGGGGTTGTCGTAGTTGGTGGCATTTTGTTTTCATTGGTATTGACTTTAATCATTGTGCCTACAGTATATCTTTCAATTTCTAAAACAAAACATCATGAGCCTCAATCAGATACTGCATAGCGTTGTGTTGTGTTTTTGTGCATCTATTGCCAACGCACAAAATACCTTAAGCTTAGAACAAGCAGTGGCCAATGCCCTTAGTGGAAACTTAGACATTCAAAAAACAGAAGAAGCCCTACAAATAGCCCAAAATAATAACCATGCTGGCAATGCAGGTCAATTGCCTAGTGTGCAAATACAGGCCAACCACAGTCCTTCGGTGACCAATATCAAACAAGAATTCACCAATGGGACCAGCATTCAAAAACAAGGTGTACAAAATCAGAGTTCTTTAGCATCCCTTCAATTGTCCTATACAGTGTTTGATGGCGCTAAAATGTATGCTACCCGCCGGAAATTGCAGTATTTGGATCAGGCCGCTGAAACGCAGCTTAAAATGGTTCAACAAGAAGTCGTTGCCAAAGTGGTTGTTCAATACAGTCAATTATGTCAACTCTTGCACTACCAAAAAGTACTCAAACATTTGGATACCCTTAGTCAAGAACGATTGGATTTGGTTAAGAACCGACGGATCGCAGGTATTGCTAATCAAGCGGACGAATATTTGGCTCAACTTGAAAAAGATGAACAATCAGCCTTGCTATTAAGCCAACAAAGATTAATTGATCAGGCATATGCCCAATTAAACGCGCTCATGAATATGCCCATTGGTCAACTATATCAAGTAGATGATAAACATTGGCAAGTATCATCATTGCGTAAAAGCCAATTGGATTCTTTGCTCATTCAAAATAAGGCCCTCGCTTTTGCCGAAGTGCAAGTGCAAATTGCCAAAGCAAGTCATAAAGAAATACAAGCCAATTTGTGGCCAACTATTAAACTCAATGGCGCTTATAATTATTCGCTCAATCAAAGCAATGCAGGGTTTTCTCTATACAATCAAAGTATAGGCCCGCAGGCGGGGATATCTTTGGTAATGCCAATCTATGCAGGCTCAACTTTGCAGCAATCTATAAAAAATGCCAGGTCACAACTGCAAATAGCCGAAATCAATAAAGACAATACTTGGCAATCGGTTCAGTTAACCCTGCACCAAGCTTGGTTGGATTATGAACTGGCCAGGTCACAGCATGCATTAAATGTGGCATCGGTTCAAACCGCATCGGCCTTTTTAATGCTCATGCAAGAGCGTTTTAGATTAGGACAAAATACCTTGTTGGATTTAAAAACAGCACAGACCACCTATGAAACGGCAGTTTACAGACAATCCATTAATCTGTTGGCATTAAAAGTGGCTGAAACCCAATTGTTGTCACTAACGGCAACATTGGTGCAATAGTTAGTGTAATCTGACGATTGTAACACCGTCGCCACCAAGTTGTTCGGTTTCATGTTCAAAGTGTTTGACCAACTTTGAATGGTTGAGGTAGTCCATGATAAGCTTGCGTAAAATGCCAAATCCTCGACCGTGTAAAATTCTCAAACTGCTCATCCCTAAACTATGGGCATCATGAATCCAATTGTCAAGTTGCTTAATGGCTTCTTCGCCTCTAACGCCTCTTAAATCGATTTCCGCTCTAAACTGTGTTTGTTTGTTGAACAAGTCTACATTAAAAGTGGCGGTCTTGGGTTGGTGCTTAACATTAGCTTTTGAAGATTGTAATTCATTTAAGGGAAGCCAAATTTTTACAGCATCAAATAAGACCAGTGCTTTTTGCTTTTTGAGTTCAATGATTTCACCACTTACGGTCTGAGACAAATGTTTTACAAACATGCCAACTTTAAAATTCTGAATAATTGGTTTTGGTTGTTCAACTTGTTGTATGTCTTCAACCAAATCAGCCTTATACTGATTGAGTTGTTTGCGCACTTTGTTGGTGCTTTGTTTTTGAGCTTTGCTCTCTTGTATGTGTTTAATGGTTGCCTCTATTTTTTGATTGGCCTCTTCAACAATATTGTGCGCTTTGCTCTTAGCATCTTTTAAGATAGCAGATTTATAATTGTTTAAATCCGACTTTAGGGCTTGATAATCTTGAATGAGTTTTTCCAACCATTTTTCTTTTGATTCAATCCGCTCTTGTTGGTCTTTTAAAGTTTGTTTTTGTAGTTCATTTTCAGTGATCAAATGTTCTAAATCAAAGGCTTTTTGTTGACGATTGATCAATTTAGCCCGTTGAATAATCGCATCGTTGATACCAACATTTGAAGCAACTTCTAATGCAAAAGAGGAGCCTGCTTTGTCTGGTTGTAAAATAAATAAAGGTTGAAGCTTTTGGACATCATACAACATGCGCGCGTTTTGAGCGCCTTTTGCCTGACTTGCCCATGTTTTTAGTTGTCCAAAATGCGTACTGACTATGCCTATGGCTTTTTGCTGAATCAAATGTTCGAGTATGGCTTGAGCAATAGAACAACCAATGCTTGGGTCCGTGCCATTTCCGATTTCATCAATAAGGTATAAGGTGTCTTGATTGGCGTTGTTCATAAAATAGCGCATAGTGTTCAGATGGCTACTGTATGAACTTAAATGGTTTTCGATGGATTGGTTGTCGCCAATGTCAATGAAAATTTGTTTGTAAACAGACAATTGACTGTCAGCAGATACCGGAATTGGCAAGCCCATTTGGTATAAATACTGCAACATGCCAATGGTTTTGAGGGCAATACTTTTTCCGCCAGCATTGGGGCCTGATATCAATAATAAACTATTGCCTTTTTTAAAATGGAATTGCAAAGGCACAATGCGTTGATTGTCTTTGCTTAATTGAATGTCCAATAGGGGGTGTCTAGCGTCTATCAGATTGGTGTCGTCATGGGCTATGACTGCGTTTGGTTGAACGCATTTAAGTTTGATGGACCATTGTGCTTTGGCGTGAATAGCATCTAATTGTATACTGTTTCTTAAATGTGTTTGTAAGTTGATTCTGAAAGGCGATAACCATGCACAAGTTTGCTTCAAGATGACTTCAATTTCTTTTTTTCTGTCAAGGTGTAATTCTTTTAAAGCATTGTTGCCTTCAAAGCATTCAATGGGCTCAATGTATAAGAATTTGCCACTTTGGCTGTCATCATGAACATACCCATTGATCTTTTTCTTGTGTTCTGCGATGATTGGAATCACCAATCGTTCATTCCTGATGGTAATTTCAGTATCGCCTGCCCAACCGTTTTTCTTAGCGTGTTCAAATTTTTTGATCAAGCTGTTTCTGACTTCTTTTTCTTTGGCTTGAATGGCTTTGTTAATTTGCCAGAGTGCCTCGGAAGCATTGGGTTTAAGATTGCCTTCTTGATCCAATAATCCGTCCAATTGATCTATGCAGTTTTGAGCACTATCAATTTGACCAAAGGCATTGTATAAACGCGAGTGGTTTAATTTGTGTTTTTGAATGGTTAGCCAATTGTGTTGAACCTGCTTTAAAGCTTTTAAAAGCTCAAATAATTCAGATTCGCTGAGCATTTGGTTGGCTACCGCCGTTTTCTGAAGACAATCGCTTAGCCATTCGGCTTGCTCAGGAAATTCAAAAAAATCTGAAACTTGTAAACACATCATAAGCGATTGGATGCGTTCTATTTGAGCTTGAATGTCTTCAATTCTTGTATAGAAAGGATTGTTTAAAAGGATGTTTTCTGCCTCAATGCTGTGGCAAGATTTTGCCATCATTTGTTTGACAGGCAGAATCCCTAATTTCTCCTCAATGTTTTCCGGATGGTTTTTGAATGGGACGGATTGCTTATTGGCCATCGGCGTTTTCTGCTTGGATTTCACTGATTTTATCAATCACTCTCTCGTAAATATTAGCGGCCACTTCAGGATGTTGTGCATAGTAATCATGGCTTTTGACAAAAATACTGTCTACAGTATGGTGTTTTTT
>JBEIKN010000032.1:0-11192 GCA_040379725.1 Flavobacteriales bacterium | reverse complement strand
TTAGGCGGAAATCGGTATATGGTGTCTTTGTAATTTTTAGGCTTTGTGCCATTTGTACAAACGGTAAAAGCCATGAGCATGGGCAGTGCCACACAGAGGATGATCATTGACTTCGTTTTCATATTAATTTAAACGCAGTCTTTTTTAAAAAATTGTGTTCTTATGCAGCAGTCAATGCTGTCTGATTTGGTTTAGAAATGATTAACAAGCCTAAGAAGGTAATGCAACCATTGATAATGATCAACTCAGGTCCAATTTTATAGCCATGAAACAGTTGTTCTGAAAGGGCATTGAATGGTAATGTTTGATGCAATAATTTCTCATAGTAAGGTGGATTGCAGATCAAATCAAGTAATAAGGTCAACAATGGGCCCAGTAAACTGATCAATATGATGCGTTTTTGTATGAGTTGACGTTTGGTTAAAATACCAAAGGCAAATAAGCCCAATAAAGGCCCATAGGTAATGCCAGCAAATTTGATGATGAATTGAATGATGGATTTGTCATCGACGGCTTTAAAGACCATGACCATACATAAGAACAAGAGTGCAAAACCGATGTGTACTTTAAGGCGTTTTTGTTTCATGGCGTTCTGATCTTCACTGGCTTGATTGAAATTGAGTAGGTCAATGCAAAATGAAGAGGTCAGAGACGTGATAGCACCATCAACACTTGGGAATAATGCCGAAATCAAAGCTAAAATAAACAAGATACCAATGCTGGCAGAGAAGGTATTGCTGAGGGCAATGCTCGGAAACAAATCATCACCAGCAAGGCTTAACCCTTTGGCTTGCGCATACAGAAACAAGACACCCCCTAACATCAAAAACAAGGCATTCACAACGACTAAAATACTGCTCATGGTAAGCATATTGAGCTGAGAGTTTTTTAAGGTCTTTACACTGATGTTTTTTTGCATCATTTCCTGGTCTAATCCCGTCATGGTGATGGTTATAAACATACCGCCTAAGACTTGTTTCCAGAAAAACAAAGGACTATTGACATCGGTATTGATGATGGTATTGATGCCTTTTGCTTCCATCAGTTGCCATGTACCACTCAAGTCAGTTCCTAGGGCATGAACCAAAGTAAATAAACAAACCACTAAGCCTATTAGCATACCAGATGTCTGCAGGGTATCAGTGATGATAATGGTTTTAACCCCACCTTTGAAGGTGTATAACATGATCAATAATAATATCACTACAGCTGTGCCTATAAATGGAATGTGCAGTTGATCTAAGATGTATATCTGTAAAATATTAATGACCAAATATAATCTGGCTGTTGCGCCAACTGTTCTTGATAGAATAAAAAAGATTGCCCCTGTTTTATGGGCACTCACACCCAGTCGTTTTTCGAGGTAGGTATAAATGCTGGTAAGGTTCATTTTGTAGTACAAGGGTAGTAGTACAAAAGCCACAACGATATAGCCTAAAAAATAACCTATAACCAACTGAAAATAATGAAAGTTGATTTTGCCAACATCGCCGGGCACGCTTACAAAGGTTACACCTGATAAAGATGTCCCAATCATCCCAAAAGCCACCAATAACCAATTGCTGTTTTTATTGCCAATAAAAAAGGCGTGGTTGTCAGCATTTCTGGAGGTGTAAAAGGCAATGCCTAACAATACTATAAAGTAGCTTATAACAAATGTAAAGAGTAATATTGGACTCATAATTGAAACAAATTTTAAAACCATTTGTTGATTGATTAAGCAAATGGATATGCTCAAAATTAAGCTGCTTAAAGCCACTGAAAAAATAATCTTATGGTCATGCTGTCTATTCGCTTGTTCACCTAACCCTAAAAACATGAAAAAAACGAATCAAGAATGGCAATCCATATTGGATGCCGAAACATACAGAATCATGCGCGAAAAAGGCACTGAAAGACCTCACACTGGTGTCTACGATCAATTTTGGGATGCCGGTACCTATGTTTGTAAAGCCTGTGGCGCTCAATTATTTACCTCTGAGACAAAGTTTGATGCAGGCTGTGGCTGGCCTAGTTTTTATCAGAGCATAGACCATTCTGCTGTTATTGAGCATGCAGACTATTCGCATGGCATGCACAGAGTTGAGGTATTGTGTGCACAATGTGAGGGGCATTTGGGACATGTTTTTCCAGATGGCTACGATACACCAACTGGTTTGAGGTACTGCATCAATTCTGCAGCATTAGGCTTTAAAAAAGCAGAGTAATTATTTCTTTCTAAAGAAGATCTTAATGGGCACGCCATTAAAGTTGAAACGATCGCGCAATTGATTTTCCAAAAAGCGTTTGTAGCTTTCGCTGATGTATTGCGGCAAATTACAGAAGAAAGCAAAGCATACAGATTTTGAAGGCAATTGTTGAATGTATTTAATGCTTACTGTCTTGCCTTTGATGCTTGGTGGAGGAGTTGCTTTAACGATTGGCAACAATAGATCATTTAAGACACTGGTTTTGATTTTATTCGATAAGTTGTCGTAAACAATGGCTGCTGTCTCAATGGCTTGGAAAATTCTTTGTTTGTTGAGGGCGCTGATAAACACAACCGGATAGTCTGTAAAAGGCGCTGTGCGTTCTTTGATGTGTTCCTCGTATTCTTTAGCAGTGTTGGTCTCTTTGCTGTATAAGTCCCATTTATTGACCAATACCACAATGCCTTTACCATGTTTGTGGGCTAAAAACAAGAGGTTCATGTCTTGAGATTCTATACCATTTTGGGCATCCAACATCAGAATACAAACATCACAATTTTCAATGGCCCTTAAACTGCGCATGACTGAGTAAAACTCAATGTTTTCTTCAACTTTAGATTTCTTGCGAATCCCAGCAGTATCAATTAACACCAAGTCTTTACCGTAGGCATTGTAACGCGTGTGAATGGCGTCACGGGTAGTGCCGGCAATATCAGTTACTATATTTCTGTTATAGCCTAATAGGGCATTTACAAACGATGATTTACCGACATTAGGTCTGCCAACAATGGCAATTTTTGGCAGCTCATTCAATAAGTCATCTTCGAATGTTTTACCATCATCAACCGGTAATAAAGTAACCAGTTTGTCAAGCAATTCACCAGTGCCACTGCCAGTTGCCGACGAAATTGGAAAGATTTCATCAAAGCCCAATCCATAAAACACGGCTGTTTCATTGATCAAATCATAATGGTCAACTTTATTGACAACCATTATCACTGGCTTTTTGGCCTTTCTCAAAATTTGAGCAAATTGTTGGTCAAGATCGGTGACTTCAGTTTGTACATCGGCCATGAAAATGACTACACTGGCTTCCTCTACTGCAATTTGAACCTGTTCTCTGATGGCTGTCTCAAACAAGTCTTTGCTGTCTCTAACATAGCCACCTGTGTCAATTACTGTAAACGATTCGCCATTCCATTCAGCATCGCCATAATGCCTGTCACGGGTTACCCCGCTAAAGTCATCAACAATGGCTTTTCGCTCGCCTGTTAAGCGGTTGAATAAGGTTGATTTTCCAACATTGGGTCTGCCGACTATGGCTACTATTCTTGACATGAGACCGCGAAAATACTAAATATTATTGGCATTGAAAATCATTCTCTACCGATATAATAAAAGGAAGTATCTTGCGTTGTTTCCCTATCAGTCCTTTTATGAATTTCAAAAACATTACATTTCTTTGCCTTTTACTTGGCTTCATGCATCAGGCCAATGGCCAAAAAAACACTCAGTTCATGGGTAAAACTTACAAGGTGTTCCCTCAAATCATTAACAGTTATTATACCAATGTCCATTTTGATGTTGACGATTTAAAGTTTTATAATTTAGACATTCCGCCTTTAGTGGGTCAGTATACCGATGGCGAATATGTTTTGTATTCAAAGAAATTTGAATTAAAAAACAAAAGAAAAGTGGATGGGTTTTATACCTTCGACACCATCAGAAATGTATTTGCCATTATTGCCATCAAAAACAATAAAAAGGAGGGTATAGCAACGGTTTTTGATGAAGATACTAAACTGCCCAAGTTCAGAATTCCCTACAAAAACGATATGATTGATGGTCATTTTGTCTTGTATCAGAAGGAAGACAATAACAACCGTAAAAGATACGGCATGAGACGTTCTTATGAATGGGATGCTTACGATTATGCCTACGAGTACAGAGATTATGGAAAAGGTCATACCCGTTTGAATTATACGTCTAAAAAGATTGTTTTAGCCTATAAAGAAGGTTTTGTTGATGAGCTTGTCTTAGCTTATGGTTGTACCAAAAAAGACACTTTTTTACTTGATAGCATATCCGTCAGTAAGGGTTGGTTAAACGGCCCAAAAACATCACACTATTACGAGCGCTTTAACAAGAAAGCTGTCTTGAATAGCAGTACACATGAAACTTATAAGGACAATCAAATCTATGGCGTTAAAACAGTCATTAACCATGAAGATAAGACCGTTCGTTTGGAGCATTACGACGATGAAGGCTCTATCACGGCAGAGCAATATTATGCCCCGTTTGGTCATCTGATTACCAATACCGTTTATGGCAAAGACAGTTTGGAGAAGCATTATCCAGATTACAAGTCTTTGGCGGTGGTTCCTGATGTTAGTACAGATGATAATTATAACCGATCTGATGACTATGAATATCAGTTTGTCCAACGTTTTGCAAAAGGTCAAATGAAATCTGTGGCGATTAAAGCTGGCGATAAAGTGAGTTTGAATTACTGTGCGTCTGAACGCTATGGCCTAAGAGATACCATCATGAACAATCTTTACTACAGGATTGAACAAAAATCTTACTTTGACCGCAATACCATTGCGTATTATTTGATTGATACTTGTCAATACAGTAAGTCCACTAAACCATGTGCTAAATTATACACCAGACAATTCAATTATATCAAAAACCACCTATCTAGTTATACAGAAAAGACCAAGTTGTATTATCAAATGAATCCCTCTGAAACAGTCGTTTTTGCTCCGGTATCTACTGTGGTGCGTCATGGTTTAGAAGTTAAGAAATACTATTATGGTCCGCTCAATTATCACTTCTACAATCATCTATTCATTTCTGGCAACAATAAAGGCATTGCTTCCTATTATAGAGTAAGTGGTGATCAAAAGACTGGTTCTATCATTCATTACATCAAAATTCCAATGAAATACGATAGTTTGTTGTTGGTTGATACCATCATGCACAAAGGACAATACGTGTACAAACTGGACAAAACATTTTACGATGCCTATGATAAGTTTTTATTGACTTCGGAGAGTAGTTCAAGCATTCGATTAAGCTATAACGAAGAACGTTACGATAACTTTAGTTTGATGGATGAAATGATTCGCTACTTTAAATTGATTCCGGTACAGCACAAATCCATTTATGTGGGCAGGCAGGCATTTTCAGGCAATGTTGAATTCAATTGGGATTACAAGAAAACCCCAAATGGTCTTAAGGCTAAAATGTATGAAATCAAACAAACCTGGGCCTTGAAACCAACCCTAGTGGTTGACATCAATTTAGAGGTCAATCAATCCATGTTAAAGAGCAATAAATCAAAATTCATTGCCCCTACTAAAAAGATAAAAATCAACAGCAGCTATGGGTCATTTTTTGGCACTTATTCTGTTACCGATGTGTTTAACCACAATTCCACCTATACCCATTATTACAGTAATCAATTAAATGACGATGTTGAGTACACGTTGTATTCGACCAATAAGCGTTGGAAAAAAACGCTAAAAATGGACAATATGATCAAACAAGAGTCTTCAATGATGAATTATGAATATGGTAAAAAAGAAGGCCAGTGGCAGATCAATACAGAAAATAGTTACTCAACACCAATGCATCAGCTGGTATATCATAACAATCAGTTGAATGGTGCTCAGTATCAATTTAGAGCCAATTCTGGATACAAGTTTTTAGGCAGGGTCTATAACATGAAAAACGATACCGTTCATGGCTATTATTGGAAATTGGCACGCAATGGTTATCCAACTTTAAAAGGCCATTTTAACATGGGTGTGCCAGATGGGACATTTATCCGATACAACGTAAGTGATTTTAAGTTGCGTGATACCGGCAAGTACATTCTAGAATCATTGCCATTCAAACACGGGTATTTGGACGGAACTTATAAGTTGTACAGAGATACCAATAACCTTAAATACACTGTACAATTGTCCATTAAAGATTCTATGTATTACACCGTATTTAAAACCACTAGAAACTACGAAAGTGAGTCAGATGAGCACTATGTTAGACCTCGGGTAGATGATATGAAACCAAAGGTATACAATGGCAGTGATTTTGTCGATAATCTGCCTACTCGATTTAAGTCTGGGTACTATACCTATTATTACAAAAGTGGTTTTGTGTTTAAGCAAGGACAAAAGCATTATTCTGAACCTAATGGCATTTGGCATTTTTACCGCGAAGGTCAAGGCCGTTTATACAAAACCATAGACTTTAAAGATTCAGTGGTGTATTTAAGTGCTGCTGATTCCATTGGAACCGTTGGTCGCGTTAAAGCCTATTATGACAACGGACAATTGATGTATGAAGCATGGGCTCAAAACATGGATACCAAATACACCTGCGAGAGTGAAGCAGATATGCCAACTGAAGAAGACCATTATTTATCGTTCTTTGATGAAAATGGCAAATCCATGCTAGAAAATGGCAGTGGCGTCATTACTGAATTACAAGCTTCTGGCCACAAACTTAAGGAGGGAAGAGTGGAGCAATTCAAGAAGCAAGGTGTTTGGGTGTATTACAACAATTACGGCCAAGCAGAGGCCATGGGATTATTCGAAAATGGATTAAAAGTAGGTCGTTGGATTAAGGGCGACTTAAGCGGATTGCACCTGAGCGAAAAAGTTTGTTTTATGAGCAACGAAGAATATTTTGATTGGATTGCTCAATACGGTGGCGATTTGAATTTTCAAGAAGAATATTATAACAAAGGCCAATTGATTCAATCCAATGGGGTTGAAACCATCAGACGTTAAGCCATTTGACCATTTGTTCAAGATACATAGCATCTACTTCATCAAAGGTGTTGAAGTAGATGCTATCTATGTCTAAGACTGCTATTACTGTTTCATTTTTAAATACGGGTACAACAATCTCTGAATTGCTTTCGGATGAGCAGGCTATATGCCCTTCAAATTGATGAACATCCGGCACGACAATGGTTGATTTTTGTGCCCATGCACTGCCACAAACACCCTTGTTAAAACCAATCACAGTACAGGCAACAGGTCCCTGGAAAGGGCCCAATTCAAGTTGTTGGTTGTTGACCAAATAAAAACCACACCACCAGTGTTTAAAGGTTGATTGAATAGCGGCACACACATTAGCATAGTTGCTAATAAGGGCAGCATTGGGGTCCATTAATGCCTCAATTTGCTTGCTTAAACTTTGATAGATTTGGTGTTTCTCAGCTTGGCTAAGCGACATTATTCTTCAGATAGAAATGGGTAACGGTAATCTTTTACAGGCACCAAAGTTTCTTTGATGGTTCTAGTGCTTGTCCAACGCAATAAATTGGCTTTGCTACCAGCTTTATCATTGGTTCCACTAGCACGGCTACCACCAAATGGCTGTTGGCCTACAACGGCTCCTGTAGGTTTGTCGTTAATGTAAAAATTACCTGCAGCATGCTTTAGGTACTCTGTTGCTTGAGTCACCGCATAACGGTCTTGAGCAATTATTGCGCCTGTTAAAGCATATTCACTGGTGGTGTTAACCAACTCGAGTGTTTGTTCAAAGGCGTTTTCAGGGTATACATAAAGGGTTAATACTGGTCCAAAGATTTCTTCACACATGGTTTTGAATTTTGGATCTTCAGCCACAATGATTGTAGGATCTATGAAATAACCTTTGCTCTTGTCGTAAGTGCCACCACAAATGATGTTTGCTTTAGGATCTTGTTTTGCCAATTCAATATAGTTGGCAATTTTATCAAAGGCTTTTTCGTCAATTACGGCATTTACAAAGTTTCTAAAATCTTCAGTAGGTCCCACTTTCATGGTCTTTACTTCGGCTACCAATTTGGCTTCAATACTGCTCCACAAATTAGAAGGGATATAAGCCCTTGAAGCTGCAGAACATTTCTGACCTTGGTATTCGAAAGCGCCTCTTGCTAGAGCTGTAACTGCTGTGTCAATATCAGCTGATTTGTGAATTAACACAAAATCTTTACCTCCTGTTTCGCCTACGATTCTTGGGTAGGTTTTGTATTTGTGAATGTTTGCGCCGATACTGTTCCACATGGTTCTAAATACACCAGTTGAACCCGTAAAATGCAAACCTGCAAAATCAGGATGATTGAAGACAATCTCTCCAGTTTCAGGGCCATCGGTATAAATCAAGTTGATGACACCATCTGGCAAGCCAGCTTCTTTAAACAATGCCATAATCACATTGGCAGAATAAATTTGAGTGAAAGCTGGTTTCCAAACAACAACGTTGCCCATCATGGCCATACTACTAGGTAGATTGGCTGCAATGGCTGTAAAGTTAAATGGCGTAACCGCAAATGTGAATCCTTCGAGTGCTCTGTGTTCAAGGCGGTTCCAAATGCCTTTGCTGTTAGCACTTGGTTGATCGCCATAGATCTCAGACATGTATTGCACATTGAATCTTAAAAAGTCAATCAATTCGCAAGCTGCATCAATCTCCGCTTGGTAGGCATTTTTAGATTGGCCCAACATTGTAGCTGCATTCATTTTAGCACGGTATGGTCCGGCTAACAATTCTGCTGCTTTTAAAAAAATACTAGCTCTTTGTTCCCAAGGCATGTTTTCCCAGGCTGATTTTGCAGCAAGGGCTGCATCAATTGCTTGATGAACATGCTTAGCTTCTCCCAAATGGAATTTTGCAATTTGATGTTGCAAATCATGTGGCGGAAATATATCTTGAGTGTTGCCTGTTCTGACCTCTTGTCCATTAATAAACATTGGGATGTCTAATACTTGACTTCTGGCTTCTGACAAAGCTTGTTTAAGGGCTAATTTTTCTTTGCTGTTAGGAGCGTAATCTAAAACTGTTTCGTTAAGCGCTGTTGGAATTTTAAAGAATCCGTTCATAAGATTGAAAATTTATGCAAATGTAAAACGATTTAAAAAATCTGTTGATGTTTTTATATCAGTTGTTTAGTAGCGATCGCGTCTTTTTTTAGGGCGATCTGAGTTGCCACCGCTGCGTTTAGCAAAATGACCAGATGACTCACGTTCGTTACCACCTCTGCCACCATAACTATTGCCATTGCCTCCGCTTCTGCCACGGTCTCTTTTATCTCTGCCACCGCGGTCTCTATCTCTACCACCACCATATCCACCACCGCCGCCGCCTCTGTTACGACCGCCTTTGCGTTCAGAAGATACTTCTATCTGAATTTCTCTGCCTTTGTATTTCTTGCCAGCAAACGATTTCATGAAGTCCTCGACAATGTCGTTGTCAACTTCAACAAAACTGTAAGCATTCATCAATTCAATTTTACCCAATTGGGCTTTTTTGTGCCCAGAAGTGTCTAATATGAACTCAAGGAAAGCCGCTTTATAAAAGCCATCTTTCTCGCCTAAGCTCATAAACAAACGGGTATAATTGCCATATTCTCTGCGTTTCTCAGAATTGTTTAGGTCGCCTGCTTTTTCATAGTATTTTAAGAATCTGTTGAACTCAAGCGCCGCCATTCTTTGAATCAATTCTTCTTTGCTCATGTGACCTAATTGTTCAGACAAATCTGATAAATACAATTCGTAGTCACCATGACTAATATCAACATGTTTTAGTTTTTCAATGAATGCAAAGAACTGACGCTCTACAACTTCACGACCACTAGGAATGTCTAATTTTTCAAATTGAACCTTCATCAGGTGTTCAATGTCTCTGATTTTACCAGTGTCTCTACCAGAAACGATACTCATACAAACGCCAGATTTACCTGCTCTAGCAGTTCTTCCGCTTCTGTGGGTGTATACTTCAGGCTCGTCAGGTAATGCATAATTGATGACGTGTGTAATGCTATCAACGTCAATACCTCTGGCTGCGACGTCTGTTGCAATCAATAAGGTCAAGGTTTTTTCTCTAAAACGGCCCATGACTTTATCTCTTTGTTGTTGACTTAAATCACCATGCAAAGCGTCGATTTCATAGCCTTCTTTTAGTAATTTTTCTGCAATGTCTTGCGCTTCCATTTTGGTACGGGTAAAAATGATACCGTACATACCAGGATTGAAATCAATCAGACGCTTTAGGGCTTCGTATTTGTGCGAAGCTTGACATTGAAAATAGACGTGTTTGATGTTTTTTGCAGTCTCAACAGAATTTACCTTAACCTCAACTGGTTCTGACATAAAGGTTTGAGAAATGCGCTTAACCTCTTTAGGCATGGTTGCGCTAAACAACCAAGCAGCTTGTCTTGAAGGGGTGTGAGATAGAATGAATTCAATGTCTTCTCTGAAACCCATGTTGAGCATTTCGTCAGCTTCGTCGAGAACAATATGTGTAACGGCATCTAATTTAACCGCTTTGCGTTCGATCAAATCAATTAATCTGCCGGGTGTAGCCACCACGATTTGAACCCCTTGTTTGATCTGTCTGATCTGGGTTTCGATAGAACTGCCACCATATACAGCCACGTGTCTAAAGCCGTCTAGGTATTTACCATAGGCTTTGAAATCGTTGGCGATTTGAATGCACAATTCTCTTGTAGGGCAAATAACCAAACCTTGGGCTTGGCTAGAATGCGTATTGATGAGCGACAAAAGGGGTAAACCGAATGCGGCTGTTTTTCCAGTGCCTGTTTGTGCAAGACCTACAAAGTCTTTGGTGCCTTGCAGCAATACCGGAATAGCTTGTTGTTGGATGGGAGTAGGATTGACGTAGCCAAGATCACTTATCGCATCAAACACAGGTTGACTTAAACCCATGTTTTGAAATGTAACTGTCATAAAGAAGCCGCAAAGGTACAACAATTTATCGAATAAATTGCTTGAACTCTCAAATACCAATACAATTCATTGTGTTTACGACCTCAGAAACATCTGATTCATCGAAATTCAAAGCTGTGAAAAATCGCTTAATTTTGCCCCATTCGTCATGACAGAGCAAATGCATTCCAAAACCATAAAAGACCTAGCGAAAGCATTTGGTTTTATGAATTGTGGTATTGCCAAATCAGAAGTTTTAATCACTGAAGCCAATCGT
>JBEIKN010000031.1:0-11259 GCA_040379725.1 Flavobacteriales bacterium | reverse complement strand
TGCCTGATAATTATCAATCCCTATCTTTATGGGAGCGTTTGTATGCTGATAGAAGCGATGTACAATCCATCACTCATTTAGATTATTCTGCAAGGATTCAAACCGTTCATGCCGATACAAACCCAAGATACCATGGTCTTATTTCGGCCTTTAAATCCATCACCCAATTTGGTTTAGTGGTCAATACCAGTTTTAATGTAAGAGGCGAACCAGTGGTATGCACCCCAGAAGATGCTTACAGATGCTTTATGGGAACAGAAATGGACATATTGGTCTTGAATAATTATATTTTTTATAAAACAGATCAACCCGATTATACCAATCAAGACAAATGGTCTAGAACCTTTAAAAAGGACTAAATGAAAAAAGTCATATCAATCATTATTGGTTGCCTAATTGCCTTTGTTTTATGCGAATTCATTTTGCGCATTTACAATCCGTTTCAATCGAGAATTAGAGGTCAAGAAATCATACTTAAAAGCCACTTTAAAAAACAAATAAACATTACGCCTCAGGTAAATGGTTTGAATTCAAACATTCTCTATAGCACTAATGATTTAGGTTTCAGGGGCGAACCCAAACCCAAGGATTGGGATCAAAAAACCACCATCATTACCGTTGGTGGCAGTACAACAGAATGCTCTCTACTTGACGACGATTCAACCTGGCCTCAGCAATTGTACAAAATGATGCATAAAGCCAATTCCAAGGTATGGTTAAACAATGCAGGAATAGATGGTTGTTCAAGTTTTGGACACATCATATTAATGCGCGATTATATCGTCAAATTAAAACCAAAATATGTTGTGTTTTTAGTTGGGATTAATGATGTAGCAAAAAGTAATTTTAACCAAGAAGATGGATTTTTGATCAACAGAAAAGAATCGTGGTTTAGAAGTCTCTTAAAACAATCAGAATTGATTACCACCATTTCAAATGTTTACAATGCACTTAAAAGCCATCAAGCACATGTAGCACACGGAAGTTCTCCTTATGATTACAAGCAAAATGATTTTAATTTAATGGATAGTATACAAAGGCTTAAAAACGAACAAACAATGCCGGCTTTATTAACGGCTTACCAAAGCAGAATTGAAACCCTTATTCAAATGTGTAAGCGCAACGGTATACAAGCAATTTTTGTCACCCAGCCTAAATTTGATGCTGTCAATGCCTATTCTTGGCAAGTGATGCAGTCCTACAATACCGCTTTAAAATCTACTTGTTTGATTCAAAATGTACCGTTTATTGATTTGGCCATTCAACTCGAAAAGGATACGAGTTATTATTATGATCAAATACACTTTACAAATAAAGGCGCTCGAAAGGTAGCCAGTATTTTAACCCCTCAATTATTACCAATTATTAAATAATCGTTTATGGAATTTTTAAAGGATTTATGGCAATTTATGAAACAAAGAAAAAAGTTTTGGTTGTTGCCTATTGTTATCGTGTTGTTGTTTTTAGGTGTTCTACTCATTGTTGGTAGTTCTAGTTCAATAGCACCGTTTATTTATTCTCTTTTCTAATGTCTAGTCAATTTAAAAGTAACCCTTCTAAAACACTTTTTACCATTGCAACAGCCTGTTTGCTCCTATTTTGGTATCAGTCATATACCACTATATGGCTTTTGTATATTGCAATAGGACTAGGCGTAATTGCCATTAGTAGTGATTATCTAAGCACCTTAATAGAAAAACTATGGTTTGGCATTGCTAAAATCATGGGATTAATCATGCCCAAAATCATTTTATCTGTGGTCTTTTTTTGTTTTCTTTGGCCCATTGCTCAATTGTCTAAATTATTCAGAAAAACTGATCCGTTGATGATAAAAAATTCAAGTAGTTCAACTTTTATAGATAGTAAGACAGTATTTGATAAACAGTATTTCGAAAACATGTGGTAACTATGCAACAGGCACTTAAAAACCATCCATATATAGAGTCCATAAGACAGTTGAATCTTCAGATCAATGATCGCTTGGCATTTCATAAAGCAGTTGAGCCCATTTTAATTGAAATGGGGAAAGACAATGTGTTTTTAAGCCTTGTAGCCGAAACCAATTTTTACGACAAATCATTTTTACAGCAAAAGTGGTCGCTCTACAATATACCATGTTTGTATGTTTATGAAGATGAAGATATGTATTTAAAAATACACTTTTTTCCGAGTATGCAGCAATACAAATCTGGCACTGCAGCACATTGCATTCATCATCATAATAATTATATTTTAACTACTGCAGCCATTTTTGGTTCAGGTTATGAAACCATGTTGTTTGACAAGCACATTCAAATGGATGAAACCACCTTAGAAACCAAATTAGCCGTTAGTAAACACTTTACTCAAGCTCAAGCACCAGTGCACACCATTGATGCCTGGGAGCCACATATAGTCTATCAACCGCAATCATTTTCTGCTACATTGCAACTATGGTCACCTGATAAAAAAAGAGCAACAGATAAATTAAGACATCTTGGTTTAATTAAAGCCTTAAAGATGCCATTAAGGCGATTGATTTATTGGTTAAAGCTTGATAATCAATTGGGCATATCAGCTCAAAAAACCTATCAATTTTATCCCGAAGGCAATCACTTTAAGGCCATAGAAGAAGATATTTATTTTGAACCGACACGTAAAGCCACTGGCAAAGAGGTTGAGTATTATAGCATGCAAACCATTTGTTATTTTTTACAAGAACGACAATTATTGAGTAAATCTTTTATCAGTAAATTGATCAGTAGCAATCAAATACCAAGTCACTACTTGCCTTTGTTTAATGCGTTATTGAATGAAGAAAACATAGAGCAAACTTATTGTAAAGCTTCCATCAATATTCCTCAAGGCAATTATACATTGAACGATGTTTTAGCGGCTGCAAAATAATGCGCATTTTATTTTATTCCCCACATCCAACACACGATATTGTCAGTGATGTGGGATATGCCATACATCAAAGACAGATAATTGCTGCATTTAGGGCTTTAGGTCATGAAGTTAACCCGCTTATTTTAGGTGGCACGGATGGTAATAATTTAGCCCCAAAATCACAATTAAATTATAAAACTTCTTGGGTTAAGAAGGCCTTAAAAGCCATAGTGCCAAAAGTACTTTGGACAAGTTTAAACAATGCCTTATTAAGACAGCATGACCTTCGTGCGAAACGGCAATTAAAGCAAGTCATAGAATCCTTCCATCCAGATTTAATTTACGAAAGATCTGAATATTTGCAAGACTCGGGAGCCATTATGGCAAAGCAATTCGGGATCAAGTATTATTTAGAAATCAATGCACCATTGGTTGAAGAAATGAAGGCATTTGAAGGCTATACTTTATATGAATCAAAAGCCCATTCAATAGAACGATTTAAATTGCAGCAAGCCAATAGAATTATTGTTGTTTCTTCAGCTTTGCGTGATTATTTGAGTGAGCGATATAGCATTGCTCAGAACACATTTTTAGTACAGCCAAATTGTATTGATCCAGAACAATCCAAACAAATAAATGCTCATGCAGCAGAACAATTAATTCAATTCAATATGCATCATTACAAAGTCATTGGCTTTGTTGGTTCTATGTTTCCTTATCATGGGGTCGATCAATTGATACGCGCCTTTGCAATAGTAAAGCAACAATACCAAGCGGTTGTTTTGTGCATTGTAGGGGATGGTATTGTATTGTCAGAATTGAAACAAATGACCATTGATTTGAATCTGGCTCAATCTGTAGTCTTTACCGGAAGAGTTGCTCATAAAGAGGTATTAAATTATGTAGCAGCCATGGATATTTGTGTCATGGCAAAATCCAATTGGTATGGATCACCAGTTAAATTATTTGAATACGGTTTAATGAATAAACCCATTGTTGCACCTAACACAAGACCTGTTTTAGATGTCATGGAAAACCTACAAGATGCATTGATTGTTGATGACACTCCAGAACAAATTGCTGAAGCATTATTGCGCTTCTTAGAACAACCAGAATTAGCCATTCGCCTGGCAAATACATTTCACAATAAGGTATTGTCTAATTATACTTGGCAACAAGCCGCTATTCACACCTTGAGTTAATGAAGATTGCAGTCTTAACAGATGGTATTTATCCGCTAGTCCTTGGGGGCATGCAAAGGCATTCATACAATATGGTCAAGTCGCTGTGTCAAAAGGGTATTAATGTCACTCTCATACATTGTCGTTCTGAGGATCAAAAAACACCTATTGAACAATTGTTTACAGCTTCTGAATTAGCCTATTTAGAAGTGTATGAAGTGGAGTTTCCAAAATATAAATATCAATTTCCTGGTCATTATGTAGTGGCATCTTACGTTTATTCAAAACGCATCAGTAAACTATTAGAACACAAATGGGACACCTTTGATTTTATATATGCGAAAGGATTTACAGCATGGCATTTAATCCAACAAAAAATCAAACAGCGTGGAGCTGACTTGCCACCAATAGGGGTTAAATTTCATGGGTATGAGATGTTTCAAAAACAAGCGGATTTTAAAAGTCTATTACAATCAAAATTGCTTGCACCATTTGTAAAATGGAATACCCTAAAGGCCGATTTCGTGTTTTCTTATGGCGGCAAAATCACACCTATTATCAAACATTTGGGCGTTGATGCTTCTAGAATTATTCAAATACCAAGCGGTATTGACTCAGCATGGTTGAATTTTAGTAAGCACTCATCGGCTGTTAGAAAATTTGTATTTGTTGGTCGATTTGAACGACGAAAAGGTGTCGAAGAATTGAATAAAGTCATTCAAGCCTTAATCGATCAATCAATGGTGTTTGAGTTTCACTTTATTGGGCCAATTCCCATTCAGAATCAAATACAAAATGCTCAAGTATTCTACCATGGCATAAAACAACAAACAGAAGACCTTCAAGCCCTTTTGGACCAAATGGATGTATTGGTTTGTCCGAGTTGGAGCGAAGGCATGCCTAATGTCATTATTGAGGCCATGTCAAGATCGTGTGCTGTAATTGCAACCGATGTCGGAGCGGTAAATGAATTGGTTGGATCGAATACAGGTCAACTCATTGCTGCAGGCCATCAAGCAGAATTGATGCAATCCATTATAAAGTTCATTCAAATTTCAGAGGCTGATCTTCAGTCAATTCAACAGAATGCTTGCATACACATCAAGCAACATTTTTTATACGACCATATCATTGATCAGTTTATATTAAAAATCAATCAAGCCATTCAAGCATCATGAAAACAATTAAATCATTTCAAATTCCGGTATTGGTAGTATACGTTTTATTGGCATTTCCGATGTTTTATTTTGCCTATAAATTTGGTATTTTATTACAAGGATACAAGGATGCTGAATCCTATCTTAAGTTATATGAAAATCTAAGTAATCCTGAGATAGAATCACCATTTAATATGCGTTTGATCAGTTCGTCTATTGTACATTTATTAGGCAAGTCAGGTTGGTATTATTCGACAGAATGTGCCATTGATGCTTTCCCTCAATTTAACAAAGTGTATTTCTTTCACAATTTAATGTTGAACTTTTTGTGCATTGCCTTCACTTCCTATTCCATATTCATTTCATTTGTGAAATTGGGCTTTTCAAAGTGGATGTCATTTATGTCAGGGCTCTTGTATTTATTAGGATTTGGCACCTTGTTTTATTTAATGATGCCAGGACCAGATGCGCTATCAGTATTATTGTTTACATGGTTATTGTATTTTTATCTTAAACAGCATGTCGCTGTAGTACCATTTTTTTTATTGCTCATATTACAACGCGAATACTACTTTTTAGTCTTTATGGTGATTGCCATTTTTGATTATTTCAAATCAAAAGAGAAATTTCATTTACTGGTATGGTTGCTGAGCATTTTGAGTTTTATGGCCTATTTTGTATTAAGAAAAACCATATTTCATACCCACCATTGGGCGCATCAAACGTCTCCTGGTTTTTTATTACACACATTGTTTAATAGCGATTTGCAATTGGGGGCTTTAATCAAACAATCAGCTATGACCATGAATGTGTTTTTTATCTATTTAGGCTTGGTGGTTTATAAATGGCAAAAGGGTTTAGCCGTTAACAAACATTATTTAGTCATTATGTTTTTGTTGCTAGCAGAAATCACCATTTTAAGTTATGCAGCTACCTTTGGAACCAATAATGGCAGATATTTTTATTTGAATATCCCCCTGATTTTGTATTTGATTTGCCTTGAACTAAAACCACTTGAATCAAAATTGGTATCAAGCCAACCTTAGCGCTTTTTCTTTTAGTTTTTTCTCAACGATTTTTCTGCTGACATAGTACATAAAGAAAAACAAGAAAAAACCATTTCCAAAATAATTACCTGTTCGAATCAATCTAATAATGAACAGGATAAAAATACCTTGATTGATCAAGGTATAATCTCTTAAATTAGGGTCATCGTATCCCTTCAGGTACAAGAGGTTTCGAAACATGAAACCGAAAAAAAGACTCAATCCCAACAAACCCGTTTCTGACATTAATCGCACAAACAATGAGTTAGCATCTGCTGTATTAAATACACCATATCTCACCACAAAATCATCGTCAAAATAGCGTTTGAAATGTTTGCGGTAATTGTTTTCGTGCGTACCCAAACCTGTGCCCGTTAAGGGATAATCAAGAAAAGAAGCTTTTGCAATGATAAAATTGGAGTACAAGGCAAAGCTGCTTGTATTAAGCAATTCAATGTCTTTCTTTTGAGTTGAATTGGTTGAAAAAGCATACAAGGTATGCGTCAATTTAATGTTGAACTCTTTCCATTGTTTTTGAATGCTGCCAAAAACCGTTACTAAACCAATGATCAACACTGGTAACAACACAATCTTCCAACTCCTAAAGGACATGTATTTTTTATCGACCAACCAAAAGAATGCTATGCCCACGATGCCAATCGCGCCAGCAGATGAAAATGTAAAAATAAAACAAGTCGCTAATACTAGAAACAATAGTATGTTGCCAATTTTGGAATTTACCCGTTCAAAAATACTTGTTTTATAAAACACAAAAAACAAGGCAGGCAAAAGCGCAACAGCTAAAAAATAGGGTTCGCCCATGATGCCAAAAATCCGATAAAAACCTGCAGTTGTCAGCCTGATTTTTTCATTGATATGAATACCTGATAAGTTCAACACTTCCTCAAGTAACCCTTCAAGCGCAACAAAAAAGGCAAAAAACACATACATTCTAAAAATCCGTTTGATTTCAAAATCATTGTTGGCCAGAAAGGTGTAGTAAGCAATGGAGGTAAATAACACCCCTACAAACTGTTTCAAAACCCCTAAAGTGAAAGATTGTTCGAGCGTACAAGTGATAAGGGTAGATACACCTAATGCCAATACACTCCACAAAAACCACTTTGGCATTAAGCGCCAATTTCTGTGTGTGTTCACATATAAACCAATGTTCAGAATAAAGATGATGTAGTAAATGTAAAAATCAAAAGGAATTTGATATCTGAACAAGATGAAATCATCCATAAATACTGATGCAATCATGCCCCAATTGAGTATGGTTTTGTATTTCATGGATTAAATTATCTTTGCAAATGTATACATTTTGCGTCTTTTAATTTTATATACAGAATTGGCCGGCTATGTACTGGTCAATATTGAATCATTCGTTCGAATGCATCCTAACGCAAAGGTATTGTTAATTCATTACCCAGTTAATCCTGAAGCGCCTTTTCAATTGAATGCCATAGATGGCGTTGAGAGCATCACTTATCAATCTACTCATGAACAAAGCATTAGCAATCAAATCAATGCCTTTGATCCTGAAGTGATATTTTGTTCTGGTTGGACCAATGGGTTTTATTTGTCCATAGTAAAGGCTTTCAAACAGGCCAAAAATATATTGGGATTTGACAACCATTGGAGAGGCACTTTTAAGCAGCATTTGCTTACCCTGACTGCTAAATGGCATGTATTGAATTGGTTTCAATATGTTTGGCTCCCCGGCCAACCACAATTAACTTACGCCCTAAAAATGGGCTTTAAACCGGAGAACTGTTTCACAGGGCTTTATCCTGGCGATGTTCGCTTATTCTCAGCGATTGCCTCATCCCGTTTTGATCGGTTAAACACGAGTACTTTTCCTAAAGTAATGATCAGTGTTGCTAGGTATATCAAAGAAAAAGATTTGAGCACACTCTGGAAAGCTTTTATTAATGCCAATAAGCAAACAGGTAACCAATGGGTGTTAAAATGTTATGGACTGGGCCCTCTGTATGATGACAGGATTCAAAATGAATACATTCATCATATGGGCTTTGTGCAACCAAGTGATATGACCAATGCAATAGCTGATGCAGGCATTTACATTCTGCCAAGTGTGTTTGAGCCATGGGGGGTGGCGGTTCATGAAATGGCCATGAGTGGCTTGCCTTTGGTATTGAGTGATCAGGTGGGTTCAAGAACCATGTTCCTCGATAAGGATAACGGATTTGAGTTTAAAGCGGGCAGTGAAAAAGCATTGACCGATGTGTTAATCCGCATCATGAAAATGGACGAACAATCCTTAAAAAACATGTCTATAGCAAGCCATCAGAAAGGATTGACATTAAGAAACGAAGATTGGTGCCATACTTTAGAGCAAATATTTAACGCATGAGTTCAGAGCATTCTATACTAATGTTTACCGATTGGTATTATCCTGCCCAAAGAGCCGGTGGTCCAATTCAATCCACCAAAAATATGGTCAATCTATTGGCTAAAACCCATACCATTAAAGTGGTTTGCAGGTCTACAGATTGGGGCATGAAATCACCCATGGAAAACCTAGAATTGAATGTATGGATGAAGCAAGTTAATGGCGTAGAGATCATGTATTTAAGTCCTGATAAAATCAACTTAAAAAATATTAAACAAATAATTAAAGAAAATAATTGTAAAATGTTATATATCAATGGTATATTTTCTTTTTATTTTAGTATTTTACCCTTGTTTTTGTCAGCTGTATATAAACCAGTTAAAACCTTTGTTGCAGCAAGAGGCATGTTGCACAAATCAGCCTTGAGCGTTAAACCATTAAAAAAACAATTGTATTTGGCTTTTGCAAGAGGTTTTGGATTATTTCAATCAAACAGTACAAGAACTTCGGTATTGATTGCTTCTAACGAAGAAGAGCGGAAAGCCATAGTATCTGCCTTGGGTCCTAATATAAAGCCTATGATTTTAGGGAATATACCCATTCATCCTGAGGATTGTCCAAAGCAAACTATTGTAAAAGCAACGGATAGATTAAAGTTGATTTTTGTAGGAAGACTTTCGCCTGAAAAAAATCCTCTAGCCTTGATTGCCGCACTAAGTCATTTTAAAGCATCAATTGACGTTACATGGGTTGGCTCTTCTAATGATGAGAAGTATTTTGCAGAATTTCAAGCAGCATTAAAGACATTGCCATCTAATATACATTCGCAGTATATTCAGGTAATAGAACACTTACAATTACTACAGACCATTTCAGAACATCATGTGATGGTGCTTCCTAGTTTAGGTGAGAATTTTGGCCATGCCATTTATGAATCTTTAGCCTGTTCGAGACCAGTTATTATTGGTAACAATACCGCTTGGCAAGCTTCTGATTGTATTATGACCTGTGATCCTTTAAGTCCTGATGAATTGGGTCATAAACTTCAAGCCATGTTGGTCATTAATCAAGCAGCATTTGATCAACTAACGCAGTCAAGCAAGCTTTTTGCAATGGAGTGGTATTTGGCTCAAAACTTTGATAAAGGGTATTTAGAAGCATTTTCTTAGTTATCTTTGTATTCATTCATGAAACCCACAGTCGATTTAAGTCATTACAACAATCGTTCGTACAATACAGGTGCTTCAATGCTGAAGCGTATTGCGTGGTATTTGATCAACACCATGTTTTTTAAATCAAGTTTTCATGGCTATAAGTTTAAAGTGGCATTATTAAAATTGTTTGGTGCCGAGCTTGGAATTGATGTCAAAATTAAACCACATGTTAACATCAAATACCCATGGAATTTGGTCATTGGCAATCATGTTTGGATTGGAGAAAGCGTATGGATTGACAACCTAGATAAGGTTCAATTAGGCAATCACGTATGCATTTCACAAGGTGCCATTTTATTATGTGGTAATCATAATTTTGCTTCTACAAAATTTGAATTAATAACGGGTAAAATAATCCTTGAAGATGGCGTCTGGATAGGCGCTAAATCAATGGTTTGTCCGAATGTTATATGTCACTCTCATAGTGTATTAAGCGTCATGAGTGTTGCTACTAAAGACTTACAGTCTTATACCATATACAAAGGCAATCCAGCTGAACCAATAAAAGAACGCATCATTGAATCAACCTAAAGTCAGTATCATAACGGTTTGTTACAATGCTCAGAACACCATAGAGCACACCTTGCGTTCTGTCAATGCTCAAAGCTATCCATCTATTGAGCACATCATCATTGATGGTGGATCAACGGATCAAACACTTCCCATTCTACAAAGTTTAAAAGGGGCTAATACACGCATTCAATCTGAACCAGATGAAGGCATTTACGATGCTTTTAACAAAGGCTTTTCTCTATCAAGTGGCGACATTATAGGATTTTTAAATGCCGATGATTGTTTTGCACACAATGAGGTTGTTGCCAATTTGGTTAAAACGTTTGTTGATACCCAAACCGACGCAGTTGCTAGTTCAGTAGAGATTTTTAAATCTTACACGCCACTAAAACGCTATCGTTTATACAAGGCTTCTGACTTTAAACTATGGCAATTTAGATTGGGTATGCAGCCACCTCATCCTGGATTTTATGTTACTCGTTCAGCTTTTGAGCAGGTTGGATTTTATAGAACTCAATACCAAATCAGTGGCGACTTTGATTGGTTGTTAAGGGCCATTAAAATCCAGCAATTAAAGGTAGTTTACTTACCTGATGTAAGCGTCAATATGCTACATGGAGGTGCTAGTGCATCTGGGCTTAAAAGTAAGCGCTTAATGAATAAAGAAGATTTAAAGATCCTTAAACAACACGGTATTTATAGCCATACTGTATTGATATGGCTTAAGTATGTTTTAAAAGTTTTTCAACTTAGATTTTAATCGTTTAAAGCTGCTTTCAAATAAGGCGCTGTATAACTTGTTTTATGATTAATAAGTCCTTCTGGATGGCCCTCATAAATTAAATGCCCACCTTTATCGCCGCCTTCAGGCCCTAAATCAATCACCCAATCAGCGCATTTTACCACATCCATATTGTGTTCAAT
>JBEIKN010000030.1:0-11350 GCA_040379725.1 Flavobacteriales bacterium | reverse complement strand
ATCCTTTTTAAACTTTATCATGGTCTTATCTGTGCTTGGAGGCAGCAGCATACTGCTGTATTATGGCTTTGAAAAACGCCAGCTATTGATAGCTTTTGGTTTGATATGTGAAGCCTTGCTATTTGTGCTTATCAGCAAGCAGCACTATAAGGTGAGCAATAGATTGCTTAAACTATTATTGATTTTAGGGATTTTAAACCTCTTGTGGATGTAGGTTTAGATCAAACCAATCACTGCATTTGGGAACAGCATTAAGGCGATTAAGCCAAACACACAAAGCAACAAGACATAGAGTTGTAAATTGCCTACTTTAATGTGTGGCATTTCATCCGATTGTTTGAACATGTTTAAGACCATTTTAAAGTAGTAATAAACACCAATAACTGAACCTAATATACCTATCAGGGCTATCCATACATAACCATTTTGAATGGCTGAAGTAAAGACCAAGTATTTAGCCATAAAGCCTGGCATTGGCGGAATTCCTGACATAGACAACAAGGCAAGAATCATGATCACTGACAACAATGGATTGTTTTTAAATAAGCCATTATAAGCGTCAATGGATTCGTCTTCGTTGTTGTGTTCTTTTACAATCTTATAGATGGTGAAGGCGATGATACTTGACAATGAGTAAACAAAAGCATAGTACAATAAAATGCCGGCTGTTTGTTGTTCAACACATAAAATGGTCACCAACATGAAGCCTGCGTGCGAGATGCTTGAAAATGCCAATAATCTTTTGGCATTGCTTTGAACACTTGCAGTATAGTTGGCAATGAGTATGGTCAAGGCAGCAAAAATGGCTAGTAGCTGGGCAATGTTGCTGTTTAATGGCATAAAGCAATCATGGAACAATTTAAAAAACCCAGCAAAAGCAATGGTTTTAACAAAGGTTGCCATAAAGGTGGTTACAGGGGTAGGAGCGCCTTGATAAACATCTGCAGCCCAAAAATGGAAAGGAGCAGCAGACACTTTGAAGGTCATTGCAGCCAACATCAATATCATACCAGTGATGGCCATGCCATTGTTGTTGTTTTGTTTAAAGTACTCTGCAATGCCTGCGGTATCAAAATGACCAGTACTGCCATAAATTAAAGTTATGCCAAACAATAAGAACGCTGAGGCAAATGCGCCTAAAAGAAAGTATTTATATGCAGCCTCGTTCGATGTCAAATTGGTTTTGTTGCTACCTGCTAATACGAACAAAGGAATCGATAAAATCTCAATGCCTAAAAACATAATCACCATATTGGTAAACGACAACATCATGAATCCACCAGTCATTGAAAATAACATCAACGCAAAATGATCAGAGAATGTATTGTCTGTGCTAAAGAAATTGGCATTGGCCAATAACCATAGAAGTGCAATGATAGATGAGATCATGCTGAATGCCAGGGTAAAATGATTGACCACCATCATGTTGTAAATTTGTTCAGAAGCACCAAATGAATAGGCATTCCAATCAAAAACACATAAGCCAATGTTAGCAATGAGTCCAAGCACCACAATGGCATAAAATGGCTTTCTGATTCTCAACAAACCAGCAATCAAAGACAATACGCCTAAAGACGATAATAATACAAGTTCCTTCATTTAATAGTAAGTATAGTTTGAACGGTCGTTTCAGTTAAATCTAACAAAGGTTTTGGGTAAACACCAAATCCAATGATCAAGGCCACAAGAATAATTAGAGTAGTCTTTTCTTGTTGTGTCAGTGGCTCAAAAGTATGCGTAAGCGCATTGGTTTCACCCAACATCATTTTTTGATAAGCTCTTAACATATAAACAGCACCAAATATGATGCTTAGTCCTGCAAAAATTGCTGCTACGGCATTCGTTTTAAATACCCCTAAAATCATTAAGAATTCGCCAATAAAGCCATTGGTAAATGGTAAGGCAATGACTCCTAATACAATAATGAAACTCATAAAGGCAAATCCAGAGTGCAAACCTCTTATGCCACCTAATGCAGACATTTCAGAGCTTTGATAGCGTTTGTAAATGATTTGGTAGATGAAAAATAAGCCCACTGTGTTGACACCATGGCTGAACATTTCAATTAAGGCACCTTGAATACTTTGATGATTGCCCGCAAACACACCCGCTGAAACCAAACCAATGTGCGCAATAGAAGCATAGGCAATCAGGTGTCTAAAATCTTTTTGAACAATGGCTAACATTGAGGCATACACTATACTGATGACTGATAAAAGTATAATCCAATGACCATAGGTAGCAACCCCTTCTGGCAACATTGGAACAACCCATCTCAATAAGCCATATGTTGCCATTTTAGACATCACCGCAGCTAACAACATCACTCCAGGAAGTGGCGTTGTATAATAGGTATCTGGCTGCCATGTGTGAAATGGGAATACTGGCATTTTTACAGCAAATGCAATAAAAAAGGCGCCCATCAAAATACCTTGGGTGCTCACTGGTAAAGCTCTGCCGGCTGCATATAATGCTTGAATATCAAACGAATGTGTTTTGGTTTGAGTATACAAATAAATTAAAGCCAATAGCATGAACAAACTGCCAAAAATGGTATACAAAAAGAATTTAAAGGTGATGGCTTTTTTGTTTTCACCACCCCACCACAACATCATAAAGAAAATTGGTAGTAAAGACAATTCCCAGAAGATGTAAAACACAAACCCATCCATAGCTGTGAAGGCGCCAATCATGGCGGCTTGCATGATGTGCATTAAGGCAAACATGTTGTGTGCAGAAGGGTATTTGCGCTCATCGCATGCATATACAATGATGGGCATGAGCAGTGTGCTCAATAAGACCATTAAGGCACTGATGCCATCCATCGAAACATGCATTTGAATGCCCAATTGAGGCACCCATGGACATATATATTCCAATTGGGTACTTGGTGCAAACCAAACGGCATAAACGGCAATCGCCAGTTCAATCAGCGCAAAACCTAATGCCAAAGGTTTAGAGGCATTTGATTTTAACAGCATTAAAACCAAAGCACTTATAAATGGGATGAGTATGAGTAAAAGCGTTAACATTGTTTTTTTAAATAAATAATAGGAACATACAAATAAGGGCAATCACAAAAGCCAATGCATAATAACCAGTATTGCCAAATTGAAGTTTTCTGAATGCTTGACCCAACCATTGTGTGCTACCTGCACTATGATTGACTATGCCGTCCACTACTTTGCGATCAAATTGATTTTGAAGCGCCTCAGAACATTTGTCTAGAGGTGAGGTAAATACTTTGTAATACAATTCATCAATGTAGTATTTGTGGTAAATGGTTTTCTTAATGCCTTTCATTTGGGCATCCGTTTCTGGGATCATACCCTGCTGAACAAACAAACGTTTGGCCCAAAGTATCATAGCTATGATCAATGCAGTCGTTAAGCCCATTAGCAACCATTCTGTAGAAGCGCTTAAATGAACTGTACTTTTACCAAGTACAGGGGCTAAAAAGTCTTGGAAACTATTATGCAAACCGATGTGTTCGCCAATAACATGGGGTACACCAAAGAAACCAGCAATCATTGCTAATACGGCTAATACCATTAATGGAACAGTCATATTGAGCGGAGATTCATGTAAATGATGGGCTTGGTCTTGAGTGCCTCTGAATGCACCATGGAAGGTCAAATAATACAACCTAAACATGTAGAAAGCTGTCATCATTGACACCAAAAGACCTAAAACAAATAGCCAAGTATGGTGTTCAAAGGCAGCGCTTAAGATTTGATCTTTACTAAAGAAACCTGCTAATGGAGGAATACCTGAGATGGCCAAAGTGCCAATTAAGAATGTGCGGTGTGTAATTGGCAATTGCTTTTTTAAGCCACCCATAGATCTGATGTCTTGCTCACCACCCATGGCATGAATAACACTGCCAGAGCCTAAGAATAATAAGGCTTTAAAGAAGGCATGAGTCACTACATGGAATACAGCAGCTGTATAGGCGCCAACACCAAGGGCAACAAACATTAAACCCAACTGACTGACAGTCGAATAAGCCAATACTTTTTTAATATCATTTTGAAACAAACCTATACTAGCACCGAGTATAGCTGTTGCTATGCCAACAATGCTTACAATTTCCATTGTAATGGGTGTTAAAGAGAATAAAATATTGGTTCTCGCCAACATGTAAATACCTGCAGTTACCATGGTGGCTGCGTGGATCAAAGCTGATACAGGGGTAGGACCTGCCATAGCATCTGGCAACCAAGTATACAATGGAATTTGAGCACTTTTTCCTATGGCGCCTATGAATAAGCATACAGTGATCCATGTTAAAGTTGAATCAGGAATTGGCATGGATGCGATATAACCTGAATGAAACAATACTTTATAATCTAGTGTGCCAAAGTAATAGATGGTTAAACACATGGCGATTAAGAATCCAAGGTCACCAATTCTGTTCATCACAAATGCTTTTTTAGCGGCATCGTTATTGGCTTTTTCTTTATACCAAAAGCCTATCAACATAAATGAGCAAAATCCAACACCTTCCCAACCAATAAACATTACCAATAAATTATTGCCCATTACCAAGAACAACATGAATGCGATGAATAAATTTAAGTAGGCGAAAAAGCGTCTGATGCCATCGTCATGGTGCATGTAGCCAGCAGAAAACAAATGAATTAGGAAACCAACACCAGTGATTACCAGCATAAATACAGACGACAATTGGTCAATTAAAAACGCTAATGAAGCAGAAAATTTACCTGAGTGTATCCATTCAAATAGATGCAGTTCAATACCGGTATTGGATTGAGCCACTTGAACAAAAGCCAATAATGATACAATAAAGCTCAGTAAAATACTGACACTGCCTAAAGTGGTCACAAATGACACTTTAAGTTTCCTGTTCAAAAGGGCGATGATCAGAAAACTGATGATCGGAAATATTGGGATGAATTTAAAAAGTGATTCCATTGTTGATTCGAGAACGTTTTACCATTTAAGTTTGTTAAGGACATCAGTATCGCTGGTGCCAGCGTTGCGGTAGATCATGATTAATATGGCCAATCCGACAGCCACTTCGGCCGCCGCCACTGCCATAATGAAGAACACAAACACCTGTGCTTGACTGTCGCCAAAATGGTTTGAAAAGGCCACTAATAGCACATTGACAGCATTCAACATGAGTTCAATGCACATAAAGATGATGATGGCATTGCGTCTGAGCATAACACCTAAAGCGCCAATACAGAATAGTACTGTGCTTAATAGGATGTAATCGTTGATGGTTATTCCGGTTAAATTTTGCATTATGCTTCGAGTTTGTTTTTAGATAAGTAAACAGCACCAACCATGGCAGCTAAAAATAATATTGATGATAATTCGAATGGCAATAAAAAGTCAGTGAACAAGACCTTGCCTAAGGTTTCAATCGTGCCAATATTGCTTTGAGTACTTGTTGCTTGTGCAACTGTTGCGCTTTTGAGTCCGCCGATTAATGTCAATAAAAGTGCGCCTGCTGCAATAACAGAGATAAACATTAAATAAGGGTGTTTATTGGGCTCAGCACTTTTGTTTTGATTCAACATCATGATCACATACAGGAACAATACCATGATGGCTCCTGCATACACTATGATGTGCACTGCGGCCAAAAATTGTGCGCTTAATAAAAGGTAATGACCCGCTATAGCAAAGAAAGTAATGATCAAATACAATACACTGTAAACGGCATTTTTTGAAAATACCACCATGAGTCCGCTTAACACGGCTAAGAAGGAAAGGAACCAAAAAATATATTCTGTTATACTCATTTGTTATGAATTAGTGATGAGAGGATTGCTTAAGTTGTTTGTCGAGAAAGGTGCGGTTGTGCTTATGGTGTTTATCGTGTTTGAATTCAAGCACTTCTGGTGTTTGTCTTATGCTAACATCAACTCTGTGGTCAATTGGTTCAACCAATTTGTCTTTACCATACACAAACTCATTTCTTTTGAATGTGCTAGGCACTATTCTATCAGTCAAGAAAATGGCTTCCTTCGGACAGGCTTCTTCGCAAAGTCCACAGAATATGCATCTAAGCATATTGATTTCATATTTAGAAGCGTATTTTTCTTCACGATAAAGGTTTTCTTCGCCTTTTTGACGCTCAGCAGCAGTCATGGTGATGGCTTCTGCAGGACAAGCAACAGCGCAAAGTCCACAAGCGGTACATCTTTCTGCACCAGCTTCGTCTCTTTTAAGGACATGTTGTCCGCGATACACAGGTGCAATTGGACGAACTTGTTCAGGATACTTAATGGTAGCCTTGCGCATAAATATGTGTTTAAGTGTAATTAACATGCCACTGAAAATAGCCGGTAAGTAGGCTCTTTCTAATAGGCTCATTTCTTTTTTTACAACTTTTATACTTCTATTGGTCAGCATAATTTTTTTTAATGATTAAATTTTTCCCATCCACCACATCACGATTCCAGTGCCAAAAATATTGATCAATGCCAATGGCAATAAAACTTTCCATCCTAAGTGCATTAATTGGTCGTAGCGGAAACGCGGAATGGTCCAACGTACCCACATAAAGAAAAACACAAAGAAGAATATCTTAGCAAAGAAAACTCCTGTTTGAATCAGCGTTAATGCATTGCCATCAAGCCCAAGTTCATGTTGGAAAGGGAAGTTGTATCCGCCAAAATAAAACGAAACAATAACTGCCGAAGAGATGAACATGTTGATGTACTCTGCAAATAAGAAAAAGCCTAGTTTCAATGATGAATATTCTGTGTGGTAACCGCCAATCAATTCAGTTTCACATTCTGGCAAATCAAAAGGTGCGCGATTGGTTTCAGCAAAGGCGCAAATTAAGAATATTAAAAACCCGAGAGGTTGATAAACGATGTTGGCAATGCCAGCATCTTGTTGCATCACAATTTCTTTTAGACTCAAAGTGCCGGTGCTCATGACCAATGCGATAATGGCTAAGCCCATGGCAATTTCATATGAAATCATTTGAGAGGATGCTCTGATGGCACCCAATAAAGAGAATTTATTGTTAGAGGCCCAGCCGCCAATCATGATACCGTAAACGCCTAGAGAGACCACGCCAAACAAATACAAAATACCGATGTTTAAGTCTGTAATTTGTAAGCTGTAAGTTTGTCCAAATAATTCAAGATTACCTCCCCATGGAATCACGACGCCGGTCATAAGAGCGGTTAACATGGCAATACATGGCCCGATTATGAATAACCATTTATTCGAAACTGAGGGAATCAATTCTTGTTTCATGAACATTTTGATGCCATCGGCTAATGGTTGTAGTAAGCCGAATGGGCCAGCTCTGTTAGGACCTACGCGGTCTTGCATTACAGCAGCAATTTTTCGTTCACCAAAGGTCGCATACAAAGCCACCAATAAGGTGACGATGAAAACAGCTACAACTAATATGGCTTTGAAGAGTATTGGATCCATGAATTAATGTTGATTGTCTATGTTGTTAGGGTTAAGAGCGCCTTCGCCTAAATTTACTTTTTGGCCATGCGGTTGGGCGCCCATCATTTTGAGGGTATCCATTTTCACATTGCGCAATTGGTTGTAGTGGTTGGCTGAAATAACAGAGTGTCTATTGATTTTCGATGGGCCTTCGATGGTCCAATCGTTGATGTGTTTTTTGTCAAAGCGGCATTCGTTGCAAATCCAAGCTGTGCTGCCATCTGCATTGTCTTCCACTTCGCCCCATTCGTCTTTTCTGGCTGTTACACGCAATACTTCCTCGCCTGAGTTCCATAATCGCACTTTGCCACAGCATTGTTTGCAATCTCTATGGGCATCGATTGGTTTGGTAAACCATACTCTGCTTTTGAATCTAAAGGTTTTATCGGTGAGTGCACCCACAGGGCATACATCGATCATATTGCCAGAAAAATCATTGTCAATGGCTTTTTCAATATAGGTAGAAATCTCAGCATGGTCGCCTCGATTGATCACACCATGACAACGACCATCGGTTAATTGATCGGCCACTTTTACACAACGGTAACACAATATGCAACGGTTCATGTGTAATTTGTTTTGTCGCCTAAATCAATTGGTTCGTATTCGCGTTTATCAAATTCAAATCTGGTAGCAGCTTTGCCATTTTCATAGGATAGATCTTGTAAATGACATTCACCGGCTTGGTCGCAAACAGGACAATCCAAAGGATGATTGGCCAATAAAATTTCAACTACACCGGCTCTGGCTTCAAGGTTTTCAGGAGAGGTTATGTTTCTGACCACCATGCCTTCTGCCACCTCAGTTCTACAACTGGCCACAGGTTTTGGAATGGGTCTAGGGTCTTTTTCAGAACCTTGCTCAACCTTGACTATACAGGTTCTGCAGTAGCCACCACTGGTTTTTAGTTTGCTGTAATAACACATAGCAGGGGGCGCAACATCGCCGCCAATCATGCGCGCCGCTTGTAAAATAGTGGTACCTTTTGGTACTTCAACTGGTATGTCGTCTATTGTAAGTTTTACCGTGGTCATATCGCTTATGCTGTTGTGTTCAATCTGTAATAATGTTTGATGTCTTTTATTTGTTCGGGATGATTAACATAGGCTTCAAATTCACTTCTAAAGTGTCTGATAGCTGCTGCCACAGGCCATGCGGCCGCCTCACCCAAAGGACATATGGTTTTACCTTCAATTTTACTTTGGATGTCCCATAGTAAATCGATGTCTTGTAAGGTGCCATTACCATCAAGGATTTTTTTGAGGATTTTTTCCATCCAACCTGTGCCTTCGCGGCAAGGACTACATTGACCACAACTTTCGTGGTGGTAAAATCTTGAGAAGGTATATAAATTTTTTACAATGCTGGTGTCTTCGTCCATGGCAATGAATCCGCCAGAACCCAACATCGTTCCAGTAGCAAATCCACCGTCGCCTAAGCTTTCATAGCTCATTAAACGCGGTTCGCCGTTGGCTGTTTTTAAGATCAATTCTGTTGGCAAAATCGGCACCGAAGAACCACCTGCTACAACAGCTTTTAATGCTTTTCCATTGCGAATGCCTCCGCAATAGTTTTCTGAATAGATAAACTCTTCGACCGGTAAGCCCAATTCGATTTCGTATACGCCTGGTTTGTTGATGTGACCTGAGGCAGAAATCAATTTTGTGCCAGTGCTTCTACCAATACCAATTTGTGCATAGGCAGCGCCACCAATTTCAATAATTGGAACAACTGCTGCAATGGTTTCAACGTTGTTTACCACCGAAGGGCAACCATACAAACCAGCAATGGCAGGGAATGGTGGCTTGATTCTAGGATTACCACGTTTCCCTTCAAGACTCTCAATCAATGCAGTTTCTTCGCCACATATGTATGCGCCCGCTCCAACTTGAACATAAACATCCAAATCAAATCCACTGCCCATAATGTTTTTGCCAAGTAAACCAGCATTGTAAGCTTCTTCAATGGCTAGTTCTAAAATCCTTGATACATAAAAGTATTCTCCTCTGATGTATATGTATGCTTTGTTAGCACCTAGAGCAAAACTGGATATAATGACACCTTCAATGAGTAGGTGCGGAATGCGCTCCATTAAATAGCGGTCTTTAAATGTGCCAGGTTCTGATTCGTCTGCATTCACTACCAAATAACGCGGAACGCCTTCTGGTTTTGCTAAAAAGCTCCATTTCATGCCAGTAGGGAAACCTGCACCACCTCTACCTCTTAAGCCCGAAGTTTTCACTTCTTCGACGACTGCTTCTGCACTCATGGTTTTTAAAACCTTTTCCATGCTGCTATAACCGCCATTGGCTTTATATACGTCAAGCTTTTGTATGCCTGGTATGTGATCGTTTTTAAGTAATAACTTTTTGCTCATGAAGATTAACAGTATCTGCTGTGGGTGTCTTTTTGTTTTAATTCGTCAATCAATGCGTCCACTTTTTCTATGCTTAAGTTTTCGTGGTAATCTGCACCAACTTGTAACATTGGCGCTGTGCCACAACTGCCAAGGCACTCAACAGCTCTTAAAGTGAACTGACCATCGGCTGTGGTTTCGCCCATTTTAATGCCCAATCGTTTTTCGAGGTGGTCCATAATGTCTTCTGCACCACACAACCAACAACTACTGGTTCTGCAGACTTCTATGAGACATTTACCAACTGGTTGTAAGTTGAACATACTATAAAATGAAGCTACTTCGTATACTTCAATAGGTTTGATGCGTAAAGTTTCTGCCACTAAATCCATGGTTTCAGGACTAAGCCATCCATCAAATTCAGCTTGTGCAATATGTAAAACCGGAATCAACGCTGACTTGTGACGTCCTTCGGGATAGCGTTTGATGATTTTTTGAATCAACTCAAAACTGTCTGGTTTAAATTGTATGTTCTTTGTTGCTGACATGTGTTTCTATTCGTTTAAGCGTCAAGTTCTCCTGCGATAACATTCATGCTACTCATGGTTAATATGGCATCACTTAACAAGCCATTTTTAATGATTTCTGGGTAGGCTTGGTAATAAATAAAGCAAGGTCTTCTGAAGTGTAATCTGAATGGTGCTCTACCTCCATCGCTGATCAAATAAAATCCCAATTCGCCGTTACCACCTTCTACTGCGTGGTATACTTCGCCCTTAGGCACAGCAGTCTCACCCATTACAATTTTAAAGTGGTATATAAGCGCTTCCATTTTACTGTAAACGTCTTGTTTATCTGGCAAGAAGAATTCAGGGACATCAGCATGAATAGGGCCACTTGGCAATCCTTCAAAGGCTTGTTTGATGATGCTATAGCTTTCCCACATTTCTTGAATTCGCACCATAAAACGGTCGTAAGTATCGCCGTTATTGCCTATAGGTATTTTGAAATCAAAATCTTGATAGCTACAATAAGGCTGAGCTACACGTACATCATAATCGACACCTGCTGCCCTCAAATTAGGGCCAGTAAATCCGTAGGCTAATGCCATTTCAGCGCTAACAGGTCCACAGTTGATGGTTCTGTCCATGAAAATTCTATTGCGTTCAACTAGGCTTTGAAACTCTTTCAAGAATTCTGGAAATTCTTTCATGAAAGTCTTGATTTTATCAATAGCAGATTTTGACAAGTCTCTTTCCATACCGCCAATTCTACCAATGTTGGTGGTCAGTCTTGCCCCGCAAATTTCTTCAAATATTTCATAGACTTTTTCGCGCATTTGGAAAAAGTACAAGAAGCCAGTCGTGGCACCTGTATCCTGACCAATGATGGTGGTACAAATGATGTGATCGGCAATCCTTGACAACTCCATAACGATGACCCGAATGTACTCAGCTCTTTTAGGCACTTCACAAGCAATGAGTTTTTCAACGGTCATATGCCAACCCATGTTATTGATGGGTGATGAACAATAGTTCAAACGGT
>JBEIKN010000029.1:0-11446 GCA_040379725.1 Flavobacteriales bacterium | reverse complement strand
TGTGTAATTGAATGATACCACGATATTACCTGTAAATCCATTGTTTAATTTGCTTTTGGTTACAAATCTGTAAGCTTGTGCATAGAATGTTGTTGTACCTGTGATTTTAGGCCCCAATATAGAAGCACCCATGCCAATTGGGTTGCCTCCTGTAGCTGAGGTATACCACATAATGGTATCTCTGCTGTTACCAGTAGAGGCTCTCAATAAAGGCCTACCAATACCACATTGAATGTAATTTTGAGTAGTAGGTGTTGGTGGATTGCCATAGAAATTTAAATTGTAATTTAATGTATCGTTTGCAGCAACAGAATCTGTAGCAGCACCGTTAGGTCTGCTGGTCCAGAATTTAAATTTATACAATGTGTTATTGGAGAAATTGAATGCTGAATTCAAAACAATCAAAGTGTCTTTGCCAGAAGCGATTTTAGGGCTTGCCGTAATGTATCTTGAAGTTTGAGGCGTGCCATTGATGCTCCAATGTAATCTTACGCTGTCCATACCAACTTTACCAAAATTGTATACTTTAACGCCCAGTGATTGAGTGTTAGTACAGAAATCAAGGTTAGAAATGGCTGCAACTCCAGCATCATTGTTGACGCTAGCGCCACTAATGACTTCAATTTCTCTCCAACTTGGGTTAGATAATTGGCCACCACCTGTCATTTTAAAGTTGGTGATACGTAAACTAGTGGTCGTTATTGTTGGAAAAGAAGCAGAGTCAACACAAGCTTGTGCGATGCTAATGGTTCTCCAAAATACGTAGGTTGTACCATTGAAATAATAAACGTCACCAGCTGTCATGTTTCTTGTGTTGTTCCATGCATTGTGAAAACGGATTTTACTAATGCTTTTGGCACTAGACCATGTCCATTGCATGTACTCATTGCCTTGGATACCATTGGTAGATGTCCAAATGAAGGCCTCTTGATTTCCACAGCTAGAAAAACTGTTGTTGTTAATCTGAGACCAGTTCCACAAGCCATTAGGGTCAGAAGTGAAGGCAGTTGCGGTTGCCGATGGTGCTAAGTTCATTTGAGCTAAAGCAGTTTGCTGAAAGCCAAATACCACTAACACAGCGAACAGCATTTGTTGGTAGAATTTTTTCATGTCTTGATAATTGAATTAAAGTCCCAAATCTATACAAAAATTTGCATATATTCAAATTGTAAAAAGAATTGAATAAGATTTTATGACTTTTATCTGACAAAAATCAGATAAAAAATGAGTTTAATAAATTGATTTTAAGGCGGTTAATCCAGCTTCAAATCCTTTATTACCATGTTTTCCACCACTGCGGTTTTGAGCTTGCTCAAGGGTGTCAGTCGTCAATACCCCAAATGTCACCGGGATTTTATATTGAATATTTAATTGCATTAGGCCATTGGCTACTGCATTGCAAATGAATTCAAAATGTCGGGTTTCGCCCTGAATGACACAGCCCAAACAAACCACTGCATCTGGGTGATGTTTGTCAATGATTTTAATGGCTCCAGATGGCAATTCATAAGTTCCTGGAACTTTGAAAAGGTGGATGTTCTCTGGTTGTACTTTTGCTAAATTTAAGGCTTCTAAAGCACCTTTGTATAGGGCTTCGGTGATTTCAGAATGCCATTCAGCAACTACAATGCCTATTACACGGTTTTCCGCATTTGGAAGGCTGTTGGGATCAAAAGAAGATAGATTGTGATGAGCGCTTGACATTAGTATTCACCTAATTTGGCCTTAGCTCTGCCAATGTATTTGTCTATTTCCTGAACTGCAGAATTTTCTTTGAAATTCTTTTTTAAGTCAAGGTAAATATCAAGTGCTGCTTGCCATTCGTTTTTCTTTTCGTAAACAAGTGCCGCTTTAAAAGACCATTGTACTTTAGAGAATTCGTTTTCAGCGCCTTTGCTGGCTTTTAGATATAAGTCAAGGCCTTTGTCAAGGTTTTTGTCTTCGATGTATGCATCACCCAATAAACCAATGGCTTGGTATTTCATGATGTGGTCATCAAAACTACATTGCTCAAGGTAATTGATTGCTTTCTTGTATTCAGAAGTTCTTAAATACGATGCGCCAGCCATGTAAGCAGCCAAATTGCCAGCCTTTGTGCCACTATATTGGTCAGCTAATTGAGGCGCAGTTTTAACGACTAATCTGAAAGAGTCAACATCAAATAAGGCTTGTGTTTGGTAAATCGCTTCGCTGGCTTCTTTTTCTTTAGGCAATTTGTAAAGGTATTGGTATGAAAAATAGCCAATACTTAATATTAAAGTAGCTGCAACAGCATATACCAAAGGTTTGTTTTGTTGATTTAACCAGTTTTTGAATTGTTCTAACAATGGATTGCCAGAAGCGTTAGAATTGTTTTCTTGCTCAAAATTGTTGTCTAATTCTTGGTCTATGATTTCGTTGTTGCTCATAATATGTCTGAAAAAGGTTTGCGAAAATAGTGATTTTTAAATTTAATCCATCAAATAAGGGTAATTTCCTTCATATACATCTGTAAACAATTCTGAAGGGTCTGGGTATGGAGAGCTCTCTGCAAATTCAACTGATTGGTTAACTGTAGCGACAATACGTTCTTCAAGGGCATCCAACTCAGCTTCAGTCGCAAACTTTTCTTTTAGTATGGTTTCTTTGGTGGTTTCCAAAGGGTCAAGCGTTTTATAGTGAGCCACTTCATCTTTGCTTCTGTAAGTAGCAGGGTCACTCATACTATGTCCTCTGTATCTGTAAGTTTTGATTTCTAAAAATGTAGGGCCTTGGCCATCTCTTGCTCTATCTACTGCCTCGATTATAGCATCATGAACAGACTCACAAGTCATACCGTCAACCTGAAATGATGGCATCTCATAAGCTGCGCCTATTTTGTAGATGTCTTTAACATTGGTTGTTCTTTCTACAGAAGTTCCCATAGCGTAATCATTATTTTCGCAAATGAAAATTACTGGGAGTTTCCACAACATTGCCATGTTGAAGGCTTCATGTAATGCACCCTGTCTAACAGCGCCATCGCCCATGAAACACAAACAAACGTTTTTGGTGCCCAAATATTGTTCAGCCATAGCAATTCCGGCTCCCAAAGGAATTTGAGCGCCCACAATACCATGTCCGCCAATAAAGTTATGTTCTTTACTGAACATGTGCATGCTGCCACCTTTGCCTTTTGTGCAACCGGTTGCTTTGCCATATAATTCAGCCATTACAGAATCTGCACTCATGCCCAATGCCAATGCATGGCCATGGTCGCGGTATGCTGTTATGAATTTGTCGTCTTTGGTGGTAGCTGTCACCATGCCTGCAACAATGGCTTCTTGTCCGATGTACAAGTGGCAAAAGCCTTTGATCTTTTGCTGACCATACAATTGAGCTGATTTTTCTTCAAATCTTCTAACAAGCAACATTATTTCATACCATTTAAGGTAAGTTTCCTGATTAAATTTTATTTTTGCAGCCTTAGCCATAATCATTTGAATAAACGGCAAAAGTAAATAAAATTAATTGATCAAACAAACCCGTGAAAATACAACAACTAGCACTCTACCATTTTAAAAACCATGCTCAATTAAAGCTTGAGTTTGATGCTGATATTACTTGTATTACCGGGAAAAACGGTCAAGGGAAAACCAATGTGTTGGATGCTATTTATATGCTCAGCACCTGTAAAAGTTATTTCAATGCATACGATTACCAGTTGATTCAACATGGCGAAACCATCGCTGCGATTAACGCTCAATTTGAAGCTGTTCATCAAATCGACTTGCAATTGCAGTTAGAGGCCAATAAAAAGAAGAAACTCAAAAAGAATGACAAGCTATACGACAAGTTGATTGATCATATTGGCTTAGTGAATGTGGTCATGATAACCCCTAATGATATTGAATTGGTAGTTGGCCATAGCGAAGAGCGAAGAAGGTTTTTAGATATTTGTATCAGTCAAGTTGATCGGGTTTATCTCAATACCTTATCAGAATACAATAAAGTTCTAGATCAACGCAATGCTCAGTTGAAGTTGTTTGCTAAACACAGACATTTTGATCCCATCATGTTAGATGTTTATGATCAAAAATTAATTCCTGCCGCCAACTACATACATCAAAAAAGACAAGAAGTGATCATTTTGTTAAATGATTATTTTAAGACCTATTATGGCTTGTTTAGTTCAGGCATTGAGCTGATGCAGATGGATTATATCAGTGATTTAAATGATACTAACTATGAAACTTTGTTGAAACAGACCACTGATAAAGATTTGATATTGGAACGCACTTCAGTGGGTGTCCATAAAGACGACTTACTGTTTCAAATTGACTCAAATGCCCTGAAGAAGTTTGGTTCACAAGGGCAAAGCAAAGCTTTTGTGATTGCGCTTAAATTGGCGCAATACCAGTTTTTGAAAAATCAAATGCAGGCTCAACCTATTTTGTTGCTCGATGATTTGTTCGAAAAGATTGATGAAGAAAGGGCTCAACGACTCATTGATTTATTGCAATCCGATGACTTTGGCCAGATTTTAATCACAGATACACACAGTGAACGCGTAAAAAAACATTTTGAAAATGGCGCCAAAACCATCAAATTCGTGAGCCTGTAATATGTTTAAAAAACCCAATCACGAATTTACTATTGGCGAAGCCCTCGACGAGATGTTTGCCAACAAGCGCTTAAAAAAGGGTTTGACGGAATCGTTGATAAAACAAAAATGGTCTGAGATTATGGGGGAAGCCATAGCAAAACATACCACTGCTATGTATTTTAAAGAAGGTGTTTTGACGCTTTATAGCAATTCATCAGTAATAAAAAACGAGTTAAGGTTTCATAAAGATAAAGCCATCCAATTGATCAATGAAGCTTTGAATGACAATGCAGTTAATGATATCGTAATAAAATAATGGCGGTTAAAATTACTCCTTCACAGATTGCTTGGTTGACATTTATTATTTATGCTGTAGGCTGTTTTGGTTTTTTGTATCAAGGCACCAGAGCTTATATGCCACAGTTAATATGGGTGAATTTACTGTTCACGCTTATCATGGTCATGTTAGCCCATAAAAAATGGACTAAGGAATTTGTGTTTGCTGGGCTTATGGTGGCTTGCATAGGTTATTTTATTGAGGTATTAGGGGTAAATACAGGCTGGGTTTTTGGCGCCTATGCATATGGTAAAACCCTAGGTTACGCTTATTGGTCAACACCACTCATGATGTCAGTGACATGGCTTACTACGGTTTATCTTACCCGAAATATCGCAGAGTCAATCGCTAAAGATCCTTTGTTGGTCAGTGTATTGGCCGCTGCATTAATGGTGGTGTTGGATTACTTTATTGAACCTTTTGCCATTAAAAATGGCATGTGGTCTTGGACTGCTCATGTTGTCCCTAAACAAAATTACGTGGCCTGGTTTGTCATAGGGGTAGTCTTACAATACCTGTATGTGAAAACCATCAAATGGCCAGTCAATAAAATTGCGCTGCCAATTTATTTGATTCAATTAGCCTTCTTTATTGCACTGTTTTTGTTCCAAAAATAGTGTGCAAACAATCCAATACACAAAACAAATAGGGCGATGTTTGGAACCATTAACAGATGGTCTGATTTAAAAAAATCAGCCAGAAAGCCAAATGGTAAAAAAACAATTGCAAATGTCCAATGCCAAACAGCTGGCCATTGACTGACGGCTTTGGTGTTTATCATTAAAAAACAAATGGCAATGATGACATCATAGCTAAAATGAAGGCCTAAACTAAATCCAATCAAATAAGCGAGACCAAACATTACACTGAAATCTATGGTTTTTCTATGTTGATGTAAAAGGCCATATGCCAGACCCATGCCTAATATGGTTAAAAAATAAATGGTGTAGGGCTGTAAATTCAAGCATTTAACCATTGGGACTAAAATGCCAAGGGTGATACTTTGAATGTCGTTGATTGCGCCTGGTTCAAGTATGTAACTCATCAGCTGGTTTAAGTTTAATTGCCAATGATCAAGAAGCTGCCATGAAAGCGGAGATAACTGGATGGCAATAACATTAAAAATAAAAGCACTTATAATGAAACCAATCAGGGGCCTATACTTGTTTTGAAATAATAAGGATAAAGCTAATGGTAATGCAAAAGTAAATTTGTAGGCAATTAAGCCCATGATGCCGCCAGCTATCCATTGCCAAAATGCTTTTTTAGATTGACTAAGCTGATAGGCCATTAGTGCCAAGGCGATTATTTGTAATATTGGTTGGCCATTGTCCAGCGCTTGCCAAATGCCCCTATAGCCTAAAAGGCCAAAGACCAGCCAAATGGGCGAAATATTTGGGTTGAGTTTTATGAGTATGATTAAAATGCCAATAATGCTTAGGATGTTTAAAGTCAATTGTACCCATATGGCAATTGAAAAAGGCATAAGGTTATAAAGCCCAAAATACCAAACAAAACTAGGGGCATATACACATACCGCGTGAGGGAATGTTAGATCACCTTGCCAATTTATTTGTTCAGTTTGAGCCAATTTTGCCCATGTTGCCTTTTTAATCGAATCATTATATGGGTCCTGATGTTGCCAATAGCCTTTTGAGGCCGTGTAGTAAGTTCTGAAATCCAGTGGATGGTATGGTGCTTCAATAAAATGATTTCCCCATTTTATGACATTTAAAGCCGTTAAGCCTATCAAGAAAAGCAACCATATTTGATGATGAAATTTCATGACTGTTTTACAAATCAAAACAATTCGTATTAAATTCGCACCATATATGACATTAAAAATAGGAGATACCGCAGCAGATTTCAGTTTATACAATACTGAAAAAGAATTGGTTCAATTGAGTCAACTTAAAGGCAGCCCAGTGGTGTTGCTGTTTTTCCCATTAGCCTTTACCGCTACTTGTACGGCAGAGTTGTGTTCAGTTCGCGATGATATTGCGAACTATCAAAAACTGAATGCTAAAGTTTTTGGTATTTCTGTTGATTCGATCTTTAGTTTGAAGAAATTTCAAGAAGAACAACAATTGAATTTCCCATTGTTGAGTGATTTTAATAAAACGGCCTCATTAGCTTATGATTCATTGTATGAGTCTTTTGTGCTAGATATGAAAGGCGTGTCGAAACGCTCGGCTTTTGTAATCGATGCAGCAGGCGTTATTCAATATGCTGAAGTGTTAGAAAAAGCTTCTGATATTCCAAATCTTGAAGCCATTCAATCTGTATTGGCGACTTTAAGCTAATGACGAGCTTTCGCGCTTCAGTTTAAAAAACCTATTTTTGCACTATGTTCAGAACACATACTTGTGGTGAGTTGACCATTCAACAGGTTGGTCAGACGGTTACTTTGGCTGGTTGGGTGGCAAAGCGCAGAGATTTTGGCGCATTGACTTTCATTGATTTAAGAGACCGTTATGGGATAACCCAATTGAGCTTTAATGAAGCTACCCAAGCTGAACTATTGGAGTCTGCAAGAAAACTTGGAAGAGAATTCGTTGTGCAAGCTACTGGCATTGTAACGGAACGCAGCAATAAAAACCCTAAAATTGCCACGGGTGACATCGAAATCGTTGTCAGTGCTTTGACTATCCTGAACGCATCAATTACGCCGCCTTTTACCATAGAAGACGAAACAGATGGTGGAGATGAATTACGCATGCAATACCGCTATTTGGATTTAAGACGCGATGTGGTAAGACAAAATTTAATGTTGCGACACAGCGTAGCCAAACAAGTCAGACAATACTTAGATGATCAACAGTTTATCGAAGTAGAAACGCCCGTTTTAATCAAATCAACCCCTGAAGGTGCAAGAGATTTTGTGGTGCCAAGCCGCATGAATCCAGGTCAATTTTATGCTTTACCTCAAAGTCCACAAACCTTCAAACAATTATTGATGGTGAGTGGTTTTGATCGATATTATCAGATCGTCAAGTGTTTTAGAGACGAAGACCTCAGAGCAGATAGACAACCTGAATTTACACAAATAGATTGCGAGTTGAGTTATGTAGAGCAAGAAGATGTGTTGAATTTGTTTGAAGGCATGGTGCAACATTTGTTCAAATCGGTTAAAAGTTATGATATAGGTCAACTGCCAAGAATGACTTATGCAGATGCCATGAAATGGTATGGTAACGACAAGCCAGATACCCGCTTTGATATGCGTTTTAACGACTTGACGGATGTGGTTAAAGGCAAAGGTTTTCCGGTGTTTGATCAAGCGGAAGCTGTATTGGCCATCAAAGCAGAAGCTTGCGCAAATTACACGCGTAAGCAATTAGATGAATTGCAAGACTGGGTTAAACGCCCTCAAATTGGCGCCAAAGGCATGGTCTATGTGCTCTGTCAAGCTGATGGGACTTTTAAATCTTCAGTCGACAAATTTTACAGTCAAACTGATTTGTCCGATTGGGCGAAAGCTTGTTCAGCTAACCCTGGGGATTTATTGCTTTTGTTATCAGGTGAATTGCATCAGGTTCGGAAGCAAATGTCTGAATTGCGTCTCGAAATGGGACAACGTTTAGGGCTTAGAGATAAATCTGTATACAGTGCATTGTGGGTGGTTGATTTTCCGTTATTGGAATTTGATGCTGAATCAAACCGTTGGCATGCCATGCACCATCCATTTACCAGTCCTAAACCAGAAGACATTCATTTATTAGACCAAAACCCTGGATCGGTTAGAGCCAATGCGTATGATATGGTGATTAATGGTGTTGAAGTGGGAGGTGGTTCCATCAGGATTCATGACAAACAATTACAGGCCATTATGTTCAAGCATCTCGGATTCACCGAAGAAGAAGCGCGCAATCAATTTGGGTTCTTAATGAATGCCTTTGAATTTGGTGCGCCACCACATGGAGGCATCGCTTTTGGTTTTGACCGTTTGTGTAGTTTGTTTGGAGGCGTTGATAGTATTAGAGACTTTATTGCCTTCCCTAAAAACAATCAAGGTAGAGATGTGATGATTGATGCACCATCAAGCATCAGCAATGTTCAATTGCAAGAATTGAACATAGACGTTAAGCCTGTTTAAACCCTTCTACTGCAGCTATAAAACCGGCAGCATCCGTTGGTGTTAAAACATATTTCTTTTTTTCAGTGAGTATCAAAACTGGGTTTTGTCGATTGCCTGCATAGATATGATAACGCCCCAATTTTTGATTGGTAAATAGTCCAAAGTAACCAAAGAAGCCCCCTGACCCAAATAAACGCATGCTGTATTTTAAATCGCTGGTTTCTATGGCATGAATACCTTGAATACTTGAAGTAGGAATGGTAATGGATTTGTATGGGCGAAGAATGCGAATGCCTTCTGCGGTGACCTCATAATCTTGTGGATGTAAAGCCCACGTGATGGCTAAAATTGGGACTAATACAATACTGACAATCAAACTGGTCCAGTCAAATCCTTCAACAATGCTCATGACTAGGCTAACACCAACAGGGATCAGACAAATGACACTGCTTAAGATGATGGTTAATTTGTCTAAAGGGTTTTTAAAGATCATGCTTATCCTTTCTTAATGAATTGTGTTTTAAGCACCATCATCACTTTGTCCATCTTGCATTCAATCTCATCTTCATCTTCAGTGAGTCTGATGTTACGTCCAACAGCGCCTCTTTTTAAGACTGTTGAAGAACCCTTTACTTTAAGGTCTTTGATTAGGATGACGTTGTCGCCGTCTTTTAACTCGTTACCGTTGCTGTCTTTCACTATCATGCAACAAAGGTAAGCCTTGTCGTGAAAATTAAAAAAGTTTATCGGATGGCAGAGAGCCCACCATCAATGGTGATGATTTGACCAGTCATAAATCGTCCCCCTTGGGTGAGGATGTGACAAGCCATTCCTGCAATGTCATCTACATGTCCAATGCGTTTTAAAGGATGCCTTTGTTCAGCCGCTTCTCTTTTTTGTTCTGTATTGATTAAACCATTGGCCAAAGGCGTATCCGTTAGCGATGGGGCTATGCAATTGATGGAAATTTTAGGTGCGAGTTCAGCTGCTAATGCTCTGCTAAGACCCTCTATGGCACCTTTTGAACTGGCTACAAGGCTATGAAATGACATGCCGGTTTGAACGGCTACGGTAGAGAACAAAAGAATATTGGCCTGCTCAGCTTGTTTCAATAATGGCAAACAAGCTTGTATGGTTTTAATGGCTCCCAAGACTTGTAATTCGTAATCTTGAATAAACTGTTCAGGTTTAATGCGGTTAAAGGGTTGAAGACTAATCTTGCCGGGGCAAAACACTAAGCCGTCAAGGTGAGCTGGCAACCAATCAGTAGAGAATTGATCTGAACAAGCATTGTATGAGCTATACTGAATGCGATCTGAGCTTACCATGTTTTGATGGTAGGTTCCAAACACTTGATGATGCTCAGAAAGTTGCTCTGCAATGGCTTTTCCTATTCCACTTGAAGCGCCGATGATTAAGTAATTTCCCATGCATACAAAACAATGCAGTCAAGAAATTGTTTCATCAAACTGCGGCGACTTGGTTCAGGACATCAAAGCTTTTAAGTTCAAAAAACGGATTGACATGCAATTGAATATATCTACACAGACATTGAATGACTTGATGTCTCATGACTTTATCGTTAGGCAATGTGTTGATGCCTTGAGTTAAAATGGTGAATATCGCTTCAGAAGTGATTGGGTCTGCTCCACTGCTTTTTGATAGAGGAATTGCTGTAAATGTACCATTGATTAAATCCAGGCAATCACCCTTTTGAAAGGATTCTGTATTGGGTGGACAACCATAATGGAATAAAAAACTAAGCAGCACATGAGGAAGTTGCCAAAAATGCAAGCTTGTATTTAAGCTGGGAATCGCTTCACCATACAAATAGTTAAATAGATTTGGATTGATTTCTTCTTCTTTTAGGCATTGTTGCAACAATTCTATGATGATTTGCTGAAGTGCTGTTTGCATGAAATGAGCATTGTTACAAGTGCCTACACAATGCAAATCATTCAGTTTTTGAAGGGCTTTTGTTTTTTTTAAGTTAAAAGAAATCTCCAAAAGGTTAAGTGCTTGGCAGTGTGCCAGTTTGATTTTGCCTTTGTTTTTAAATAGCCCTGGAACATGAAAGCCAACTAGTCCCAATTGTTCTGTATAAACCGTTACTACAGCAGAGGACTCTCCCTGTTTGATTAAACGAATGATGATGCCTTTGCTTGTAATGTCCAAATCAATGTACCACTAAAATTTTACCGACATTGGTTTCTGTTCCGTCGCTGTTGATGCAAAAGACTAAGTAGACACCACTACTAACAAATTTGCCATCAAAATGATGACCATTCCAAGTGGCCATACTGCCGTTGGAATAGGTTTGATAGACGAGTTGTCCATTGATGTCTGTGATTTTGACTAAGCTGTTGTCTGGCATGCCGGTAATGGCAATGGTACCATTGAAATTAGGTTTGACAGGATTAGGGAATATAGTGATTTCGCCCATTTGCTTTTGATCGGCTAAGGCATC
>JBEIKN010000028.1:0-11540 GCA_040379725.1 Flavobacteriales bacterium | reverse complement strand
CATGTTCATAAGATCAGCCTAAAAAGTGTATTTTTGCATGACTATGAGTGTAGATTCAACTAATCGTATTGTGAAAGCACCTACAGGCAATCAATTGCACTGTAAGAACTGGGTAACTGAGGCAGCCTACCGTATGCTTATGAATAATTTGGATCCAGATGTTGCTGAAAAACCAGAAAATTTAGTGGTATACGGTGGAACTGGTAAAGCGGCTCGTAATTGGGAAAGTTATCATTTGATTGTAAAAGCCCTCGAAGACTTAAATGAGGATGAAACCTTATTGGTGCAATCGGGCAAGCCTGTTGGTATTTTGCCGACACATAAAGATGCCCCAAGGGTGATTATTTCCAATTCGCAGTTGGTGCCTCATTGGGCCAATTGGGAACATTTTAGAGCATTAGAAGCTAAGGGTCTAATGATGTATGGCCAAATGACAGCAGGTTCATGGATTTACATAGGCTCTCAGGGAATTGTTCAAGGGACCTATGAAACTTTTGCAGAATGTGCACGTCAGCATTTTAATGGGACTTTAAAAGGGACTTTAAATGTTACCGCTGGATTAGGTGGTATGGGAGGTGCTCAACCTTTAGCCATTACCATGAATGAAGGCGTTTGTTTAGCGGCTGAAATGGAAGAATGGCGCATCAAAAAACGTCTAGAGACCAGATACCTTGATGTCATGACAAAAGACATTGATCATGCCATTGACATGGCGCTTAAAGCTAAAGCGGATGGTCAAGCCGTTTCCATTGGAGTGCATTGTAATGCGGTTGATTTACTCGAAAAATTGAAAGACAGAAACATTGTTCCTGAGACACTTACTGATCAGACTTCTGCACACGATCCACTTGTTGGTTATTTTCCTGAAGGCTATGATGTTGAAAGCGCTGATAGGTTAAGGAAATCTAATCCTGATAGATATGTAAAGGAAAGTTATGATACCATGGTGCATCATGTTAAACTCATGATTGAGTTTCAGAATAAAGGGAGTATCGTGTTTGATTACGGCAATAACTTAAGAGGAAGGGCTTTGGAGCATGGATTAAAAAATGCATTCGAATTCCCAGGTTTTGTACCTGCCTTTATCCGTCCTCAATTTTGCGAGGGAAGGGGTCCGTTTCGTTGGGTAGCTCTAAGTGGCAAGCCTGAAGACATCTACGCTACCGATAAAAAGATTTTGGAATTGTTTCCAGAAGACGAAGGCTTAAAACGATGGATTCACATGGCTCAAGAGCGTATTGAGTTTCAAGGATTACCAGCCAGAATTTGTTGGTTGGGTCAAGGACAAAGAGAAATTGCAGGCTTGGCCTTTAACGAAATGGTTAAAAATGGCGAAGTCTCCGCTCCAATTGTCATTGGTCGCGACCATTTAGATACTGGCTCTGTTGCTAGCCCTAATCGTGAAACCGAAGCCATGAAAGATGGATCTGATGCGGTTGCTGACTGGCCTATTTTGAACGCTCTGATCAATACTGCTGGTGGGGCATCTTGGGTGAGTTTGCATCACGGTGGTGGCGTAGGGATTGGTTATAGTATTCATGCCGGAATGGTGATAGTCGCTGATGGTACAGAAGATGCACACCGTAGATTAAAACGTGTGCTTCATAATGACCCTGCTATGGGTGTTATCCGCCATATGGATGCAGGATATGATATCGCTCAAGATACAGCGCGCAAGCACAGACTTGACATTCGTGAACGTTTGAAATGATGCAGGCACTTTTCCAACATAATGTTGCTCTAAAGTCTTACAACACTTTTGGTCTTGATGCTAAGGCTAAGGTGTTTGCTGAAGTCAATAGCCTTGAACAATTAAAGCAAGTATTGTTAGAGACAGATCAAGATAAGCTGCTTTTTTTAGGCGGAGGTAGTAATGTGTTGTTTTGTAATGATTATGATGGATTGGTTATTCACAATGCCATAAAAGGCATTCAAGTGCTTTCTGAATCAGATGACTCCGTTCTTTTAAAGATATACAGTGGAGAACTTTGGCACGATTTGGTTATGCATTGTGTTGAAAAGGGCTGGGGAGGCATTGAGAATATGTCTTTGATACCAGGAACTGTCGGCGCTGCGCCAATGCAGAATATAGGAGCCTATGGTGTTGAATTAGAGCAAGTGTTTGAATCTTTAGAGGCCTTAAATTTAAAGTCGCTTGAACTGCAAACATTTAAGCATGATCAATGTCAATTTGGCTACAGAGAAAGTGTTTTTAAACGTCATTTAAAAGGACAGTATTTTATTTTTTCAGTCACGCTTCGTTTGAGTAAAATACCAGTAATTCATGCCGATTATGGCGATATCGTTAGTGTTTTAGAAGCTCAAAATATCCCCATTCATTCGGCTAGCATCAAAGATATTTCTAATGCCGTGATTAAGATCCGACAGTCCAAATTGCCTGATCCAGCTGTCCTTGGTAATAGCGGTAGTTTTTTTAAAAATCCGACTGTATCCGAGGCGCAATTCAATGAACTAAAATTGAAATATCCAGACATTAAAGGGTTTGTTAATGAGCATGGTGTTAAAATTCCAGCGGCTTGGCTCATTGAAAAAGCAGGTTGGAAAGGGAAACAAATTGGTCAGACGGGCTCTCACGCTATGCAAGCTTTGGTGATTGTAAATTATGGGGGAGCAAGTGGCGATGAGATCTGGCAACACGCTCAAAATGTGATTGAAAGTATCGTCAATCTTTTTAATATTCAACTTGAAGCAGAAGTCAATATCATTAGGTCCTAGTCATGTTGTTTAAACGATTAGCAGTTATTCTTTTTTGTCTTAGTTTTTTTGCCAACAAAGAGTTGAGCGCATTGTCAGATTTTTGGTATACTGGGTATCATTATGATGCTAGACAATTGCTCAATCACTATAAGATTTCAGATGCTTTCCAATCGCAACACATAGAAGATAAAATCAATGGCATCAATTGGTGTTACTTGAATCATCAATATGATTCAATGAATATGTTGTTTAAGCAAGCCATTGGTCAAGCTAAATCAACAGGTTCGCTTGATCAATTGTATAAATTATACAATTTGCATGTTGAACGCAATCATTTTGCTGGACGTTATTATTATGCTGAAAAATGTCTTAAAACCTATTTAAAAGAGGTTCCCGATAATTATTCTGTTGCATCGTTTTTGAGATTGAATCGCATTAAATTATTAACCAAATCTTTTTCATTGCAAGGTAGCTTGGTGTCTCAGTTTGAATTGGATTCTTTGCAAAAACACTTTAGGCAAATACAGGCCTATAAAGCCTATATTGAAACGGTGGTATTTGACTATACCAAAAATTCAATAACACCCAATTTGAATCATTACTTAGCGCTCATGAGGGCATTGCCTTCGCCTTACAATCAAATTGGTTTAATGAATTTGTATTATCAGGCAAAAGCTCAACTTAGAGAGACCGTTGTTTTGAAACAATTGGATAGCATACCGGCCAATGATTATCTCAGTTATTTCAGATTGCATATTGCCCTAGCCACTGAAAGCATTAATGATAGAGACAGCTCCAATGCCAGTAAAGAAATGGCATTATGTTTTCCTTTTATTGCATATTTGGCAGACATTGAGGTTAGTAGACATTATACAGGTGTTTTCGAAGATTTTATTATGCGTTTTGAAGGCCATCCCAATGCCCCCAGACCAATCATTAGCTTAAGAGACTATGATCATGAAGGCCGCTTGTTGGCTTCCAATGAAATTGCTCGTGATTTATTGCATGGCGCCAATGAACAACTAGCTCATCAACAGTTAATGAATTTGTATTTTAGGATCTTTTCAGTTGTAATTGCAGTTGTTTTATCAATCGTCTTGGCCTTTTATCTAAGTGCTCACAATAAACTTAAACAAGCCAATATTCAAAGAGAATGGTTTATTACCGCATTGAGCCACGATCTTCGATCACCATTGTCTCACATAGCTAGAAGTATTGATGATAACAATGATCCTGACGAAAGCAAACGTTTGTTGGTTCAGTTTGAATACTTGCTTAATGACACGCTTGAAATGGCTGTTGATGCAAAGAAAAATAAACCTGCTCAATATGAAATGCTTGATTTGGTAGAATTACTTGATGCAACCTTGTTAGACTTAGATTTTATCTTTAAGTACATGCGTATTCAAGTGCACACTCATCTGCCTAATGACTGTATGGTAAAGGGTAATTCTAATGGATTAAAAGTCCTCATTAGAAATGTTCTATTGAATGCGGCTAAACACAATTATCCATCAGGAACAATTGACGTAACTGTGTCATCTGATAAACCTAAAAGCATTGTTGTTGAAAATTCTGTGCTGGCAAACAGTTCAATTGAACTAGATGGTACCGGTACCCATTTGATCAATTATTTCTCGTCGCGTAATGAGGTATTATATCGATTAAGTATTACAGAAGATATTGCCAAGGCAGAATTAATCTTTATAGATTAGTGTTCTGAACTGTGGTGGTGTTTTTGTAAATCAAATCATTAATGATTGATTTGTACATTTTGCCAATAGGAATTCTTGCTCCGTCTTTAATGAGAAGGTCATTGGACTCTATGGATTCAATACAATTGACATTGACGATATAAGAACGGTGCAATTGTTTGAATTGAGCAGCTGGTAATTCTTGAATCAGTGATTTAAGCCTTTTAAATACAGAAATATGTCTTTGATTACTGAGGTGTAAATTGAGGTATTCGCCATTTGCTTCTACATACAACAATTCGTCAAATTCGACTCGGTGGTATTTATTTTTGCCACTTTGTAAGAAAAAGAAATTGAGCTCGCTGTCTTGGTTATTTAGCTTTATTTTCCTGAAAGCACGTTCTAGAGCGGTGTGTAATTGGTCTGCTTGTATTGGCTTTGTTAAGTAATGCAGGGCATCGTGTTCAAAAGCATTTAATGCAAATTCGGGGTAGGCGCTTACTAGAATCAATTCAGGGGCATATGGTAGCTTATTCCAATAGTCAAGTAAGTTGAGTTTGCCAATTTTAATGTCAGCAAATACCAATTGCACTGTATGGTGTTTAATGTAGGCGCTAAAATCTTCAAGGTTGTCAAAGCTCATTAATTCATAAAAACGTTTGTCTAATTTTAATAAACTTCTTAATGATTTCAAGTCATTTGGATTGTCTTCGATTACAATGTATTCAACCATAATTTAATTCATCAAAATTCAGATAAATTAAAATGCTTTTCAATAGGCTTTTGGCTTGTTTGGAATTATTGTGTATTTTGTTGGTATAAATCGAGTTTTCGTTGGGTTAAAGTGCTCTTTTGTTGAATCTTGTAGATAACTTAAAGGACTTGTATTTAATTACATACAATGTAAATTTGCTTTCTATTTTATTAAATTGTAAGTCTTTTACTTACGTGCAAAGTTTCGAATAATGTCGTTCGAATGTCATTTTTTATACATGAAATGCGGAAAATAGTCATTTTGATATAAAAAGTATCGCATTAATAACATTTAATTCCGTCAATTTGTATTCTTAAAACATATACAAATGAGCTTACACTTAGGAAAACAAATTAAAATTGCCCGAATCACCAAGGGTATCACCCAACAAGATTTGGCTGATAAAATCAACAAAACCCGTCCTTTGATCTCTTCAATTGAGCAAACAGGTCGAGTAAACATCTACACTTTAAAACAAATCTGTCAAGTGTTAGACATGGACTTCAAGAAAGTGTCAAACTCAACTCAAATTGATGTATTAGTTAACAAAGACGAAGACAGAATTGAAAAATTAACAGCTGAAGTAGCCAACTTGAAAAAAGAAAACAAGATGCTAATGGATTTGGTTGAAACTCAAAAAGAAACCATTCAATTGTTTAAGAGTAAAAAGTAATTGATTCGATAGTATTCATCAAAAAAGGCCGAGTAATCGGCCTTTTTTAATTTAGGGATTTGCTTACTTAGTGCGTTAATGCGTTACAATTAATTTTTGTTGGTGCAAGACTCTTCCGGCCTGATTCAATTGAATGAAGTACAAGCCATTTGCCCATGTGCTCGTTTGAATCATTTGTTTGCCTCTATGATGTTCAAGGGGCATTGAATCAAGTATTCTACCATTTATATCTAATACCTTAATGGTTAAATCATGCTTTTCATCTTCGAAATAATAATCTAAAACCGTTGATTCGTTTGATGGGTTAGGATACATAGATAAAGTGAAATTGTCTATAACATTCACGACGATAGAGGTGCCTAAAGAATCGCAATTAGGTAAAGCCATACAGACTGTTTTGTAACAAGTTCTGCCACTGCTCGGATCTGTTAATAGTATCTTAAAACAAATGATGGAGTTGTGAGGATTGATATCAGTAAAATCCACCTCAAATGTTTGTACGCCAGGTCCAATATTACTCGGAGATATACTATTGAAAGTGCCAGCAGCAATTGGACTAATACTGATATTGGCATTTGTCGCAAAAGGATTAAGCACGGTTAATTCTAAATGATAGGACCATCCATCAGTCATACGCTCATGACAATGAGCGCACAAGCCATAAACACCAAAAGAACAGCTGTCTTGCGGACAAGGTTTATAATCCCGTTTGAATGAATCACGGCATATCTTACCTGTGATAGGGTCAAATACGTATAACTGAACAACGCCAGCAGTATTTGTTGGCGGCAAATCTGTAAATGTATAACAGATGTTTTGAGTGCCATTGTTAATGCTTACTGGATTGTTAACAAAACTTCCTGCACTAGAAGTTACGGTTAATGTAGAGCCATTATTGCCTGACCAATTGACATCCATACACATGTAATATTGGTTGTTACCATTGGCGTCTTGACCTATGCATTTAAACTCAGTGATTTTACCAATGATCTTACAATCTTTACTTGAGCAATCTGGTAACTTAAAGCATAAAGTAGTGTCGCAAGTTTGATTGTCTTTAGTTAAATGAAGTGTAATGCAAGCGTAGTTGTTGTTTGGAAGTATATCTGTGAATGTTGCTGTAATGGTATTTGAACCACTATTCAATGAGCTTTGGTTAATTGATGTTACAATGCCATCATTACTACTGATAGTTAAATTGGCCCCATTGCCAAGTGCATTGTTTAAATTGATGGTCATGGTATAAGTTGAATTGCCATTAGCATCAACCGGTGCACAGGCTACTTGTATGCTCGAAGCAAATAAACAGCCACCACAATGGACAAACTGGATATCAAATGGCTCAGATTCATCACTACAACCCAGAAAGGTCGATACTTTTACTGAATAAGTGCCTGCTTGATAAAGCGGAATATGTATGGTGTCATTGATCGCCCATGAAATAGGTGATCCATTGAATAGCCATTGATAACTTGCATAACCTGGTGGCGCATACCATACCAATTGTGTTACTGTGTCGCAAATGTCATAACATCCACTTTTAAAACCACAAAAGTCTGGCATTGGATTAATTTGAGTGTTAGCATTTGCCTTGCAACCAAAAGTGTCAATAACTGTTACTGCATATGCATTTGCAACAGCAGTATAAATGGTATCGTTGGATTCCCCATTACTCCAATAGAAACCCGTAATACCAGGCGATGGGCTTGATGCAACAAGTTGATTGATTTGACCTGCACATGCGTTACCGTTATTAGCGATTGTTACAGTCGGGGGATTGTGTAATTGAAATTGAATGGTATCAGTGCCAAAGCAAGTGTCAATGCTGTTCACATTGACAACAATGGTATGCCACCCTAAAGGCATGTTGTAGGTATTAATTGATAAACTATTGCTGTTGTTTGACTGAGGGGCATTGTCAAGTAACCATTGGAAATTAACTCCGGGAACCGAAGGGTAATTGGCAACATAGGTTTGATTGCTCCCTTTGCACAAGTGCATTGGACCAATGATATTAGGTCTTGGTTTCGATTTTACTAATACATTGATGCTGCTACTCGCATAGAAACAAGCTTTGTCGTCTGTAATTTCTACTTGATAAGAACCACTTTGTTTAGCCCATATATAGGGAGTTGTTTGAATATTAGACCACAAATAACTGTAAGCAGGGTACCCATTCACAGGATTACAAGTGAGTTTTACACTATCGCCTTCGCAGAATCTTACTGAACCACTAGCCGTGATATAAGCTAGTAATGTGTTGGGCAATACCACTACTTTTCTGCGTGCAGTGTCATTACAACCATATGCATTCACCAATTGCAAAATTGCAAAATAATTGCCTGGATTGCTATATGTTCTAATAGGACTCCAAATATTTGAACTTGCCCCATCTCCAAAGGTCCATGAATAACTCAGTGCATTTGTGTTGCTTAAGTTAATGAATTGAACTGGAGTGCCCTGACACACAGAATCATTAACATTGAAAGAGGCGTTAATTAATGGATTGATGACTATGGTTTTGGTAATGCTGCAAATGCCATTTACGGTCAAGGTAACTGTGTAAGTGCCTGCGGCTAATGTTAATGTAGGATTCTTTTGAGAACTGCTATAAGCCCCTGGATTGATTAACCAATTATAGGTAGGATTTGGGTAGCCACTTAAAATCTTTGTGGTATTGATCAACTTGATTTTAACGGAATCAGCAAACTGTTTACAATAAATCGAATCATGAAAGTTAGGAATGTATTTAATGGTGTCAACTTTGTAAATGCAAACATTACAAGTACCTGTTCCTGCTGCATTCGGAACATCTGCACAAAGTTTTACTCGGTAATAGCCTGGTTGAGAAAAAACATGTGACACGCTGTATCCGCTGCCTGTTGCACTGCTATAAGGATCGTCATAGGTCCAACTTAAGTTGCTCACTCCACTTGAAGTAATGGCTTGGAAACTGTCTTTATTGCAACCTTGTCTGTACCTATTGTAATTCAGAGAATATACTCCCGGCTTGCAAGGTGTACAATTGTTAAGGACAACAGGAATGCCGTTGCTAGTGTCTTTACAGCCATAATTATTAGTGCCTACAACATAGAATACACCAGTACTTGTTGTCGTATAGCTTGTACTTGTTGCGCCATTAATGATATTGGGATTGTACCATTGATAGGTCGTGTTCAAAGCAGGAGCGGCAACATACATTGCTGTTAAAATTGGTGTAGAACAATATTCATTTGGATTTGGTGTCGAAATATTAATATCAGGTTTAGGCAGAACAGAAATACTTTTTGTAGTTGAAGCTGAACCTGGACAATTGCCACCATATGTTGCTGTCAATGTAATGGTGTAATTGCCGGGGTTTTGGTAGATGTGAAGACCCGGATTGGATAGGCTTATACCGCCATCTCCAAAATTCCAAGCATATGACATAGCTGTAGAGGATGTTGCTGTTAGCATGGTCCCTGCACAAATTGTATTAGGGGCAGATATGCTTGGCGCAGCAGGGCCTGTAAATGCAATTAATATAGAATCTTTTCGACTTGACCCACAGGCTTTCCTTTGTAAAACTAACCAAGCGTTGCCAGAAAAGTTGTTCCATTGTATTTGAATACTATTTTCATGTTGGCCAGAACTGATGCTGCCAGCAATACTTGGATTGATACTCCAAACATAATCATTGCCATAGTTACTGCAAGAATAATTTTGAATACTGTTTGCACAAACGGCAGTAGGTCCAGAAATGTTACTGGCCATTAATGGTAATGCTGATGCAATGTTTAAAGTATAAGGATCGGATTTGCAACCGCTTATTGCATCTATTTGATAGGCATTAATCACATATGGTCCAGTATTGCCCCAAGTTATACCAATATTAGCCCCAACTGCATTATTAGGCGATCCATTGGTAATATTCCAACCAATGTAATAGTCAGATGATGTTGATATGCCTGTATACGAATAAGTATTATTAGGGCAAATTGGATTCTGCCCCATAATACTATCAAGCATATCTGGTTTGGCTGTAACATTTATTAATTTTTTAACGGGGCTGTTGCAATAATTGCCATTAGGGTCAGTTGCTGTGACTAAAAATTGTCCAGGGCCTAGGTTCCAAGTGCCCGTAAAGGCATTATTAGCACTGATTGTTGCGGTCTGTAAAACGGCATTGCTGAGATTGCTAATGGTCCAAGTGATATTTGTACTGCTAACAGGGCTTACCGTAAAATTAAAGTTACCAGATTCACAAAAATTTGCTTGACCGTTGATTGACATTTTAGGCTTTGTAGAAATAGCTAATGAGGTTTGACCACCACAATTTAAGCTCGGCTGACTGCCTGGGGCGTTATGGTAATAATCAACGCTGATACTTCCAGTTACAGCTTGATTAAAACATACTTGAACCTCATGGACATTGATACTGTCTGTAGTCACTGTCACCCCGGGAGGGAAATGCCATTGAATGCTATCTATTGGTATTGAACAACTTATGTGATAAGTTGCACAATCATATAAACACACTTGACTAGGCCCTTGGATAGTAGCGTTGGGGCTAATGATGGGTACTAATAAAGTCGTAGCAACATTGCAAAAACCATTACAGTTAACTAGTAAACTAATGGTTCCAGGTCCATTGTTGCCCCATTGAATTGTTACTGTAGAATCCGTGCTGCTCCCTAAAATATTGCCATTCGAAACGGTCCATTGATAGTCACCACAACCCTGAGCGTTTGTATGATAAGTTACTGAGGTATTAGGGCATACTGTGCTGATACAATAGATTTCAGGCGCAACAGTATTTGAAACCACAACAGTGCCATAAGCGGTGTCTTTGCATTTGCATTGGTTTTCAACTACCAACATTACTGTGTATGTTCCGGGTGTTGAATATGCATGTTCTGAATTTCCGTTGCCTGGCGCTATTTCTGAAGCTGTTTGACCATCGCCAAAATGCCAAGTCCAAGCATTAATTGGGGAGCCTAAGCCTGCGGTTGATTGGTCAATAAATTGTATGGTTTGGTTTAGACAGGCATTGATTATAAGGCCATTTGATCCGGGGAAACTTATGAACTTAGCGTTTGGTTTACCTACTATGTCAACACAGATTTCAGTTGACTGGCTACAGCCCCATTGGTTTGTCTCAGTTACTTTAACGATGCCAGAACCTGTTGAAGTCCAATAGACATTAAGCACATTAGCATTGCTACTATAGTTAGCCATACCTTGGACCGTCCATGTATAAGTGCTTCCGGCATGAAATGGTGTTGTGTATTGAATGGGAGTGGAGTCACAAGCAACGCTACAGGTCCCCTTGTCGGCATCTTTTCTGCCGCCACAACCAGCTATGAAAGAAGGTGTTATGTTCGGTGTTGGTTTGCCATGAACAACTACAGAATAGGCTTGAGTGCAGACAACAACATTTAGTGCATTTTTAACATTGACATAAATATTGCCAGCACCCGTATTGGTCCATGCTATGTTAATGCTATTGCCACTTCCAATAATACTGCCGCCACCAGTGACATTCCAAGTATAAGTGTAACCAGACGTATATGGAAGGGTATAAGCAGATGTTTGGTTTTCGCAGACATCAAGTGGTCCATTCAAAGTACACTGTGCTTGAGCACTTGTAGATGATAATAAACAACTTAACAGAATCGCTTTTAAGGTGAGAAAAATTCTTTTGCTCATATTTTTTTATTTT